>JAZBOD010000536.1:0-14957 GCA_036350955.1 Desulforhopalus sp.
GGCACTTCGCCGCAGGTAACCAACCTGATTTTGGTCGTTTTCGAGGATAAGGTGGATATGGCGGCGACGTCCCGGCCCGTTGCGCACGGTGTCGGCGATCTCTTCGAGGATATCGGGGTGAGAGTCATCGTGGATAGCGTGGACCGCATCGAAACGCAGTCCGTCAAAATGATACTCTTCCAGCCAGTACAAAACGTTATCGACAAAGAACCGCCGTACCAGGGCGCTCCCTTCGCCATCGAAATTCAGGGCCGCCCCCCAGGGGGTCCGCCGTTTGTCGGTAAAAAATTCCTCGCGGGCATAGACATGGAGATAGTTGCCTTCCGGGCCGAAATGGTTGTAGACCACATCAAGGAAGACCATCAGATTTCGGGCATGGGCTGCCTGGACCAGGGTTTTGAGCTCCTCAGGTCGGCCGTAACTCCGGTCCGGGGCAAAGAGCAGCGTACCGTCATAGCCCCAGTTTCTTTTCCCGGGAAAGTCGGCAACCGGCATCAGTTCCAGAGCAGTAATCCCCAGTTCCACCAGATAGTCGAGCCGCTCGGCCACTCCGGCAAACCCTCCCTGCGGTGAGAAAGCGCCGGGGTGCAGTTCATAGATAACCGCCTCCTCCCAGGGCCGTCCTCGCCAGGAGCCATCCTGCCAGGAGAAGGCCCGGGGATCGATCACCAGGCTGGGACCGTGGACATCTTCGGCCTGACAACGGGAGGCCGGATCGGGGACCAGAAGGTCGGCGTCGATAGCGAAACGATAGGCTGATCCCGGCCTCGCCTCCCGGGAAAAGCTGCGGTACCAGCCACCGTGCTCGGCGTTCATCTTCTGGCGGCAGGCGGGTTGATCGGGTTTTTCAAGGATCAGGTCAACCCGGCGGGCACCCGGTGCCCAAAGCCGGAAAAGTACGCCGTCCGGTAAAATTTCGGTGCCAAATGGCATCGCGTGAAACCGCGTTCTTGCCTGACCGTTGTCCACCATTTCTGCCTGCCAGGTTACATTTCGATCCGCTCAACGCTTTGGTGTTTGATCGCCAGCATCAGGGTAAGATATTCGCTCAGCTGCCGGGTCACCAGAAAATTACGCAGCACAAATTCCCTGGCTTTATCACCGATCTCTTTTATTTTGTTCCGATTTTTGAGCAAATAGCGGATCCGCAACGCTGCCCCCTCCGGAGTGTTGACCAAAAACCCGGTATGGTGATTGATCAACTGAAGCCGAATCCCGCCGGTGTCGCCACCGATCACCGGTTTTCCCTTCCACATCGCCTCGGTCACCGTCAGGCCGAACCCTTCCTTGACCGATTTCTGCAGGCAGATGGTTGCCGTCCGCTGCAGGGCATTGATCTCCCGGTGGGCGTCAGCCGGCAGGAGGAGAACGTGGATGTCCGGATCATTGCCGGCGGCAACCTGCACCTCCCGCAGTACCTGATCCCCCTCCGGGTCATCGGTTGCCCCGCCCCCGGCGAGGACCAACTGGATCGGGATGTAGCCTTTGACCAGCCGGTAGGCGGCAATCACCCCGAGGGGATCCTTGAAGTGATCAAAACGGGAAACCTGGGTAATCAGGGGAAGATCAGGGTCCAGACCGTGGCGGTCATAGACAGCGTTGACCTCGTCTGGTGCAAGCTCGATATTTTTCGGACTGAGGGGATCAATACTCGGGGCAATCAGATAGAGGGGATGGGGCATGGGCTGGGCAAAATCGGCCAGGGACCAGACGCTGGCATCGTAGCCGACGACAAATTTCTGCAGATATTTCCATACCGCCCGGTAAGGATGGCTCAGATCAATGTGGCAGCGCCATATCCACTTGCCCCGGCGGTTTGGGCAGTACTGCAAGAGCGGAGCCGGCTGCGGGTCGTGGATAAAGACAAAGTCGGCCTCCTCGAGCTTACTGCGCATTCTCTCGCTGTTTTCCTGGTTGGTCCGCTCATAGGCAGTGAGCAGTTCGAGGGGAATCCCCACCGGGTTGCCCTGCAGAGCGTTGTGGAAACTCTTGGTACACTGGTAAAACTCCCGGCTGCCGGTGACCACATCCCACTCAACCTCCATGCCCAGTTCGCTTTTAAGCGGGATCAGCCAGTTAAGGATTTCTGCCACCCCACCACCTTCCCGGGTTGAGTTGATATGCACAACCTTCATGCCCTTCAACGGCCGAGCCAGTTGTTTGAGGTGATCAATCACCACGTCACCAACTATTGCCGCATATCTGCCCAGTAGGTCACTCATCGGCCTCACTCCGTAAATGGACATCTCCTGAAAACCGCTTCAAGTTCTCTCTGCAGGTCGGCCAAGGTCGTGAAATAGGGGTCAATACAGTCGATCTGCTGAACAAGCTCAACGCAGTCTACCCCTGCATAATCCTCAAACCAGTGAACGAAATCGCTTCTGCCCTGCTCGGTTCGGCGACGGGCGTCGATAAAATGATAGAATATCGAGCCCAGCGACATCCGGGGGATCTGGGCCGCCATCTCCCGGGGGTGGGAAATCCGCGCGCCGGTATCGAAAACCACAATCTGCGAACGGATAAACTTGAAGCGCTGACCTGGCCTGGCCCAGGGGAAATACTCACTTTCCGCCAGCTGCTCGTCAATCACCTCAATCAGTTCACCGCGCAGTTCCTCAAGGTCCTGGTGGACCGATGGGTCGATCAGGGCGAGACGTTCTGCCAGGCGATAATCGTGGAGACTTCGGCCTGCCCAGGCGGCAAAATCGTTCTGGTATTCCGGTTCATCAAAACTTGGGCGGAGCATTCCCCCCCAGAAATGGTAGTAGATACAACCTTGATGAACCGATTTCAGTCGATCGCTTAATTCACGCAGATTATGCGCCTCTTGACCAAGGGCTATGGAAATAAGCGTACAATCCTTTACCACAAACGGAGTAGCCATTGTCGGTTATCTCACTGGTATATTATACAAAAATTGATTATTAAGCTCTATCTTGGCTCAGAAGGAGGCCAGAGCATGCTCCCCTGAGCCTTCACCAGGCCAGGCAACCTTGCCGGGCGCAAGATCCGGACGAACAGCCGGCCAGGCTCTGTTTCATGGCTGATTGAGCAGCAGTATGATCAAGAAGAACAGGAGAAACAATAGAGGCATTTTGAATAGAAAATATGGATAGATTATATCCATTTTTTTTGATCGGGGCGAAACCCGCCAGATCAGGGTGGCCTCAGCACGGTGGCTGTCTGCGTCAGTGGCGTTTCCTGCGGTCTCTGGTATAGTTATGCTCTCATGCAAAGTCGGGCACCATTCCGTTCCTACGCCTCCCCCTGTCGCTGACTGCGACTCCCGACAGAACAAGCTTGAGGTCCCGAGGGTATGGTGAGTACGCTGCCCACCCCTGGAGAAAAAATCAGGGCCCCGAAAAAAGCGGGATTCTCCCAGAGAACATATCAGGTTAGTAAATGGAATTTTTAAAATTACTGGAATTACGCCAGAGTGTTCGAGCCTATCAGAACCGGCCGGTTGAGCCGGAAAAGCTGGAGAAATTGATCGAAGCGGTCCGCCTTGCCCCTTCGGCGAGCAACTCCCAGCCCTGGAAACTGATTATCGTCGATGATACCGAACTTAAAAATAAAGTTTCACAAGCCACCTTCAGCACCCTGGTTTCCTTTAACCGCTTCGCACCCCAGGCGCCGGTGCTCGCCGTCCTGGTCATCGAGAAAACCAGAGTAGTCACCCAGATCGGGGCGATGCTTAAAGCCCGGGAATTTTCCCTGATCGACATCGGGATCGCCGCTGAACATTTTTGCCTCCAGGCCGCCGAACTGGGGCTGGGCAGCTGCATGCTGGGCTGGTTTGACGAGGCAGCGATCAAAAGGCTTCTGCATATCCCCAAGAGCCGGAGAATAGGCCTGGTGATCACCCTCGGCTATGCCGAAGAGGAAGCACCGATCCGCCCAAAAATCAGAAAAATCACTGATGAAATGAGTAGTTATAACAGATACTGAGGTACCCGGCCAAGGCCCGGGCTGGTTTCCAGAGCCGGTGTTGGCATCGGCTGCAAAAGGGGGCAGAGCCTCTTCTCAGCTGAGCGTCTGGGAAATTTTCAGGGCGAGATCACGGCCGTTGGTCTTCGGCATCACCACATCGGTGAGCAGCAGGTCGATTTTCCCGCTGAACTCCCGGGCTACGACAACCGCCTCTGCCGGACCTTGGGCGGCCAGCACATGGTAGCCCTTATGTTCGAGCATGGTCCTGGTGACCGCGAGATGGAGCGGCTCGTCTTCAGCCAGAAGAAGGTGATATCCTATGTAATGCCAAAGACATAATCGGGTATTGCTTCCTCGTCCCGATAGAGCATACCGTAGGAATGGAGCAAGCGTTCCGTTCGGTCCGGGTGGATCATCCGGTAGGTGGTATGGTAGGGAAAGTCTTTCTCCAGGGTTCTGCGGAGTTCGATCTGACCGGAGACCTGGTCGTCGGGATGAACACACTCCTTGACCGCCACCGGGTTATCGCGAAAACTGTGCAGCGCCGCCTGATCAGCACAGGTCGGAATCGGTGCTTAACGCCCGGTTCACCGACGGGCATGCCCGGGTAAGGGCTTGGCAACTTGGCAAAAGTTTAGTAGGGATATCCTGCTGATTTTCTCTGGCGGCACGATGACCCGGGTTATCCCTGTTTTTCCCCACCCTGCACACCCGGAACTTCCCAATTGACCAGGAGAGAGGCATCAGCTTCCCGGCAGACCGACAAGGTAACCACTGCGATGAGGTAGCTTTATGAGTGTTGGGGTATTTCTCGCAGTCATTGGTGCCGCCTTTCTTCATGCCTTGTGGAATGCTCTGGTTAAACTGGGCACGGCAAAGCTCACCGGTATGCTGATTCTCACTCTTGTCCAGGGGGGAATCGGCCTGATCATCGCGACACAGAGGGAACAGCCCGCCGGGCAAATCTGGCTGTGGCTTATCGCCTCGGGGGTATTTCATACCGCCTACAAGCTTTTTTTGGCCCATGCCTATGATCGTGGTGACCTGAGCCGAGTCTATCCGATTGCCCGTGGAGCAGCCCCGATGATCGTACTGGCGGTATCGGCCATTGTCCTGGATGATCGGATTGGGGCGTGGGAATTCACGGGAATACTGGTGCTGGGAATGGGTATCCTGCTGATGGCAAGAGGGGTATTCCGCTCGGGGGAGAGCCGCAGGCTGATCCCACTGGCGCTGGGATCGGCCATGGCTACCGCAGGCTATTCCCTGATCGATGGGCTGGGAGCACGCTTTGCCGGAGACGCGGTGACCTATGTTGCCTGGCTCTTCGTCCTTGATGCACTGTTTTTCACTCCGACTTGCCTGGCGATCCAGGGCAGGGGTGTCCTGGTGGCTCCCCGGCAGGCATGGCTTTTGGGCAGTATTGCCGCCATGGCCTCCTATGGCGCTTATGCCATAGCGATCTGGGCGATGACCCAGGCCCCGATTGCCCTGGTTACTGCGTTACGGGAGACCTCAATCCTCTTCGCGGTTTTGATCGGCTGGCTCTTCTTTGCCGAACGTATGGACCTGGGCAAGTCCGTGGCAGCGGTATTGATCGTGGCTGGAGTGATTTTTACCCGGCTTTAACCGTTCCGGTCGAGAAGGCGCCGAAGACCTCCTCGGACGATGCTTTTGGCAGAGGTCTTGAGAAGCGTTGGATGATCTCATGTCAGACAAGGGTGAGGTTGATTCATCGCTCTGCCACCACGGCGCTTTCTGGATGTTGGCTTTGGCGCCGTTGCTGGGTGTGGGGTTGAGCCATTTGCTCAAAGGGGTGGAGGATATACCACAATGCCTCCGGGTGATTGTCGGCTCATTTCAACGAGATCAAGGCCCAGGGAGGATGCAGTCTATTTCACCGAAATCACCGGGCAGGGTGCCTTGAGGATCACGTACTGCGCCGTTGAACCAAAGAGAATTTTCCCCACTTTGGAGCGGCTTTTCACCCCGATCATGATGGCATCGCAACTGTTTTCCGTTGCATAGTCAACGAGATCCTCTCCAGGAGATTTGCCACGGATCAGCAAATGGGTGTTGTGCCGGACTCCCTGAGCATTAAGGTAAGCGCTCGCCTCAACAAGATTGGCCTCCGCCTCGACAATCTTCTCCTGAGTACTTTTTTCTCCACCGATCATCGAGGTGGCAAGGACCACTTCTCCGCCGAATGCCTTGTGGTATTTGGCTGCCAGGTCAAGGAGGTCCTTGCCGACGTTGGTCCCCTTATAACCCACTAATAATTTCATCGGCATGTGCCTCCTGTGGTAAAATGAACAGAAATGGATTTTCGGCCAAGATACAATATTCCCTGCAACACTGCTGGCCAAAAGAGGACAGAGGAAGATTTAATGGCCAGATTTCGTCATAGGCTGCTCTGGCAATCTTGGTCGCCGAGAGGTCGCCGTCGAGAGCAGCCTCGCAGGAGCCTCCCTCCTGGTTCCTGAATACGACAATAGCAACCCGATTCATATATTTCACCCTATTCGATTCATGGAGGGAAACATTGCAGCGGCATAACGATCTTGCCGGTTTTCCACTGCAGGATCAATCCCTGATCGTTACCCTTTGAAGGTTTGGGCGGTCACACCTCCTGGGGGACAAGTTTCCAGCCCAGCAACCCCTGCCGCGGGCTTGTCAGCATACCGGCCTGATACGACAGGTCAGCCGGTGATCGACCGCCTATCAAGCACCAGCAAAAGTCCCCAGCAGCAGCGATGCCAAATGCGCATCAGTTGACGCTGCTTGATCAGTCATGGTAATTTAGCCGTACTACAGTATTTGACTGGATTATTAGCGTGTAGCGCAACTCCTGGTTCGCCGAAAAAATCGGGGAATCGCTCAAATGCGCACCACAGGAGCCTTTCATGCACCCTACCGGCATTAACCCTTTCGACCAATCACCGCCAGACATTGCCCAGCTCAAGCCGGAGGCCGCCAGCGACATTATCTGGCACTCCCCGGTCGGTATTTTTACCTCTACCCCTGATGGGCGCTATACCTTTGCCAACCCAGCCACGGCCCGGATCTATGGCTACCCTTCCCCAGCAGAGTTGATCGCCTCGATCAGCGATATCAGCAGCCAAATCTACGCCGATCCAACAGAGAGGGAGACATTTCAGCGGCAATTGCGCGAAGAGGGTGAACTGATCAACCACGAATATCAACATCGCCGCAGGGATGGCTCGGTCTTCTGGGTCTCACTGAATGCCCAGACAATATATGATGAACATGGGAACTTGCTGCACTATCAGGGATATATTTCAGATATTACCGAGCGCAAGCACATGGAGGAAGCCCTGCGCGAGAGCGAGGAGAAGTACCGCCTCCTCTTCAACACTTTTCCTCTAGGAATCACCGTCTCCAACCAGGACGGCAAAATTATTGAAACCAATGCCATGGCCACCAATATTTTGCGTGTGCCCAAGGAGAGACACGAAGGACGGAAGATCGATGGTGCGGAATGGCGTATCATCCGCCCGGACGGCACCCCCATGCCGGCTGACGAATATGCGAGCACCCGGGCGTTGAAAGAGCAGCGGATGGTTGAAAATATCGAAATGGGAATCGTTCAACCAGATGCCGGGATCACCTGGCTCAGCGTAACGGCGGCACCGCTGAACCTGGAGAATTACGGCGTCGTCGTCACCTATGCGGATATCACCGAACGCCGGATGGCGGAGGGAGAGCTCCGGGAGAGGGAATCACTCTTCAAAACTCTGGTGAATACAATTCCTGACCTGATCTGGCTCAAAGACGCCAACGGGGTTTATCTCTCCTGCAATAAAAAATTTGAACCGTTTTTCGGTGCCAGCGAAGCGGAGATTCTCGGCAAAACCGATTATGACTTTGTCGATAAAGACCAAGCGGACTTCTTTCGCGAAAATGATCTCAAAGCCATAGCTGCCGGTGGTCCAATCAGCAAAGAGGAACAGATCACTTTTGCCGACGATGGCCATGTGGCTTTTCTTGATACGATCAAGACGCCAATGTTCGGCAGCGATGGAAAACTCATCGGCGTCCTGGGGATTGGCCGGGATATCACCGAGCGACGGCAGGCCGAGGAGGCCCTTCGAGAAAGCGAACAGAAATATCGAGCGCTGGTCAAAGGTGTCCCCTGCGGAATCGTGGTGCACGCCGACGATTCCTCGATTGAGTTTGCCAATTCAGAGGCTTTGCGGCTCCTCGGTTTGACCTGGGAGCAGATTCTTGGCAAGGTGGCCATTGACCCGGCGTGGTGTTTTGTCCGAGAAAATGGTTCACCCCTTCCGGTGGAGGAATACCCGGTGAGCAGGGTACTGAGGACGAAAACTGCCTTTACCGGCAAAATAATTGGGGTTTTGCTGCCTGATCGAGATGATCCCACCTGGGCACTGTGTAACGCCTACCCCCATTTCAACGAAGAGGCCCAGTTACTCCAGGTGATCGTCTCTTTCTACAATATCACCGAGTTGAAAAATGCCGAAAATGAACGGCAAAAACTGCAGGAACAACTGCAGCAGGCCCAAAAGATGGAATCAGTCGGTCGGTTGGCCGGCGGGGTGGCCCATGACTTCAACAACATGCTTGGGGTCATTTTCGGTCATACCGAAATGGCCCTTGAAGATGTGGATCCTGCAGCACCACTCTCTGCCAGTCTGCAGGCTATCCAACATGCCGCCGAACGTTCGGCGGCTCTTACCCGGCAATTGCTCGCCTTTGCCCGCAAGCAGACCGTTGCCCCCAAGGTCGTCGATCTGAATGAGACTGTCGAAGGGATGCTCAAAATGCTCCGCAGGCTGATCGGTGAGGATATCGAACTGTTCTGGCAACCCGGGGAAGATCTCCCGCCGGTCAAGGTTGACCCGGCGCAGCTCGACCAGCTCCTCGCCAACCTCTGTGTCAATGCCCGGGACGCCATTGCCGGGGTGGGCAGAATTACCATCAAGACAGATACCAATATCTTTGACGTGGCCTACTGTACCGACCGCCCCGGGTTTCTCCCTGGAGAATACCTCCTGCTTGAGGTGAGCGACAACGGCTGCGGCATGGACCAAAGCATACTGAACCAGATCTTTGAACCCTTTTTCACCACCAAGGAACAGGGCAAAGGTACCGGACTGGGGCTGGCGTCAGTTTTTGGCATGGTCAAGCAGAACAACGGCTTCATCAACGTCTACAGTGAACCGGGCCAGGGAACGACCTTCAAGATCTATCTTCCCGCATTTACAGCAAAATCAGCCTGGACAACAGAAAAGGGGCAGGAGCGGCCGGCTGAGCACGGCCACGAGACCATCCTCCTGGTGGAAGACGAGCCGGCGATTCTGCAGATGACCACGACGATGCTGACCAGGCTGGGCTATACTGTGGTCGCCGCCGCCACTCCCGGCGAGGCGATTCGGCTGGCTCATGAATATCTGGGCCGGATCGACCTGTTGATGACCGACGTGGTGATGCCGGAGATGAATGGCCGGGAGTTGGCCGGCAATCTGCTCGCCCACTACCCGGAACTCAAACGGTTGTTCATGTCCGGCTACACCGCCGACATCATTGCCCACCACGGCGTGCTGGACGAAGGGATGCACTTCATCCAGAAACCGTTTTCGATGAAAGACCTGAGTGGGAAATTGCGCGAGACCCTGGAGGAGTGACATCCGAAGTACCTCTCGGCAAACCTGGCCTAATTGTCAGACTTTTACCGCAGTTCAAGACTACGGTTGCTCGCCAATACCGCCTGGGGTGGGACATAATTATTTCATCTGACCGGCATCCGACAGGATAATGCCAACCGAAAAGGGCTTACACGATAGTCGGGTAACCCATTGAGGAGCTCGGAATCGAATTATACCAACAAACTACTGCAATAACATGTTTTATTCTTTATAAAAACTACTTGTTACCCGCATCCCTACCCGTTAAAAAAAACAGTAAGCACATCCTCGCACCTTTTGGAAAGCGCCAAACATCGCTGTTTTCGGCCAGGGCACCAGTACCCTCATGAGTAACACGGAGGCTGGATGGCGAAATCCCCTACTGCAGGCCGTACAGCTTGACAACTATAATGGACCACGTTATAATGTGATCCATGATAAAAACATTTAAGTCCGCTGGTACTGAAGATATTTTTGATGGTATGGCATCTCGAGAAGCTCGAAAATGCTGTCCTCAATCTATTTGGCCGGTTGCTCGCCGAAAGTTGGATCAAATTAACCGGGTTCGAGAGATCAATGAACTGAATGTACCTCCAGGCAATCGACTGGAGCGCTTGCAAGGCGACCGGCAGAATCAATACAGTATCCGCATCAACCAACAATACAGAATTTGCTTTAAATGGGAGGAAGGCCATGCCTACGAGATCGAAATCACAGATTACCACTGATGTTGGACGACGGCTGCCTCGTAATCGCCCCCCGACACATCCGGGGGAAATGCTTTTAGAGGAATTTGTTAAGCCACTTGACCTTACACAAACAGAACTTGCTCGTCTTCTGGACGTCTCCTACCCTCGTCTGAACGAAATTATCAAAGGCAGGCGCTCGGTAACTCCAGATACTGCATTGCGGCTGTCTCGTGTTTTGGGTATGTCTGCAGATTTCTGGCTAGGTTTGCAACAGGATTGGGATCTTTGGCATGCCATGAACAGCCCTGCAGCAAAACAGATTAATCGACTGAAGCCATTTTCCAGAGATCAGCATTCTTTTGCATAACTCTTTCTGCATCTAACAGGTATTCCGCTCTCGTTTAGGCATTGCCGACCAAAAGCGTTTTTCGCTTTTTCGAAAGACTTTTCCGGTCTTTATTAAGCTCAGATGATATTTTACTGGTTTTTTCGCCCCCAAAATTTGTGTAACCACGTACTAAGTGTATCCTTACCATATCGGATGGTTGAAGTTTTTGGGTTTCGTGAGACCTAACAGGAGACACCTCTCGCTGGGGGCGCTTGCACTTTTTTGAGAGATTCTTTGGATATACGTAACAAAACCTGACTTTTTCCTGTAACCAACCACCCAAAACGGCACATCCTCCGCCCGGCTTCCACCGCTGCCAGAGCGGGCACGGCGGATTAGACTACACCTGACGCCGGTAAAGCCCCCAGTGCCTTGACGGTGGCATTGGCCTCTAATGAGCGACCACATCAAACTCTGCCAAGCGACCGCCGTTGGGTGCCAGATACCGTCAGCGCACCACGCCCGCCAGGATCGATGAATCGTTGGGCGCCCGGAACGGGTAACGGGTGATATCCTTAACCCCCGCCTTCTCCAGCATCTCCCGGATCTCGAGTTCCGAATAGGATCGCCCACCATTGTCGGCCAGCAGCATGTTCAGAGAAAACAAAGCGGGAAACTCCGGGCCATCCTTGGTGTCGTCGAGGATGAAGTCGTGCACCAGAATGCGCCCGTTGCGCACCATCGCCGCGGTGACCCTGGCCAGCAGCCGTTCACAGTCCTGCCATCCGTTGCTGTGCAGGATATGGGAGAGCCAGGCAACGTCATACGGCCCGCCGCCTATCTCATCGACAGTGAAGTCGCCGCCTGCAAAGCTGATACGGTCGCTTACCCCGAATCGCTCAACCGTTTTACGGGCGAAGGGCTCCGTAGTCGGCCGGTCGAATATCACCGCCTCAAGACCGGGATTGGCCAGGCAAAAATGGATGGCATAGGTACCCGGCCCGCCTCCCAGGTCGAGCAAGCGCCGGCAGCCGCCAAGATCAATCGCACCGGCGATGGTCGGAGCGAGGGCCAGCGCCAGATTGAACATGCCCAGCAGAAAGCTCTCCCGTTCGGTTTCAACGCCATAGGAACGCCTGGTCACCGGCACGCCGCTTTTGACCGCCTGATCGAGTTGGGCCCAACCGTCGAGTAGGTGATGATGATGGAGAATGATGTGCCCCATATAGCGAGGTGAATGGGTTACCAGAAGTTCGGTCGCGGCTGCACAATTGCGGTAAACGTCACCCTCCTTGATTAGCAGGCCGAGGGCGGCAAGGGCATCGAGCAGGAGAGCCGTCCCCCACTCATCGCTCTCCAAGTCGGCCGCCAGATCCCTTGCGGTTAAAGGCCCAGCCGCCAGCCCGGTAAAAATCTGCAACCGTACTGCCGCCTGCAGGGTACAGCTCGCCCAGTAGCCACTCGACACGCTCATCAGCCTGCCGGGATTCCATTCTCTTGTCATCTTCCTTTACCCCCTTGTCCAAGCCATTTCTCAATTATTCACCCGCGCCACACATTCCGGCCCATTATTCCTCGGGCTGTTTACCAGGGTAGCCACCGGATATGCCTCCATGGTCTCTTGCGGGCAGGGTTGCAACAATCCCAATGCCTCCTTTTTCCCGGTTGCAGCGTCCAACCACGCGACCACGTCAGCTCTAGCGAGAATGACCGGCATCCGATCATGGATATCCCGCAGCACACTGTTGGCTTCGGTGGTGATGATCGCGCAGGACTCGATTACCTCACCACCCTCACCTTGCCAATGATCCCAGATGCCGGCAAAAGCAAAGTAGTTCACAGCAAAAAGCATCGGAGTTTTCCTTGTGTTTCTGGTTTCAATCCCTTCGAAATGGTACTGAAAAGAGCCCCCACTTGGGGGTAGTAGTATGAATCCTGCCCTTAGAGGAAAACCGGGCATACGCTCTCAGAACAAATATCTATCTTTTTTTCATTGATAAGATAAAGACAAGCATCAACACTCGGGGCGTGGTAGCGGGTTCCCCTACCTGAACGGATTTCGTCAAGGGCCATGGTTATCCCCAGTGAAGGCCGATAAGGGCGGTGGGATGCCATGGCTTCCACCACATCGGCCACAGCAATAATTTTTGCTTCCAGAAGGATGTCTTTGTCGGTCAATGCCCTGGGATACCCCGAGCCGTCGAGATGCTCATGGTGCTGATAAACGATTTCCGCCACCGGCCATGGAAAGTGAATAGTTTTTAATATTTCATAGCCCACCTCGGAGTGGCATTTCATGATTGCCATTTCCTCTTTTGTCAGTTTTGTTGGTTTGGCAAGGTATTCGGATGGCAGGGTAATCTTTCCTATATCATGCAACATGGCGGCAATATGCAGTCCTTCAAGCTGTTGGTCAGGTAGTCCGAGTTGCTTGGCAATTGCGCACGCCAGGAGATCCACCCGCATCTGGTGTCCGGCAGTATAGGGATCACGTTTTTCGGCAGTGGACGCCAGCGATGCCACGGTTTCCTCCAAAGAAGCGTGCAGATCATCCCTGTTTTTCCTGATCGTCTCCATGGCAATTCTTCTTTCCGTTACATCCCTGGCGATACCGCGGTAGCCAAGAAAAGTGCCCTCGTCATCAAAAATTGGCACTGCGTTATTCTCCAGCACGACAACTTGACCGTTTTTACCAAGACAGGTGTTCTCCAGACCGTTAATGGGTTTCTGGCCGTGCAGCAGTTCTTTATAGGTCGCATTAAACATTTTTTCCTGCTGGGGAGAGACGATATTCATCAGCGTCTTATTGAGTATCTCGTCCGGTTTATAGCCAAGCAGATCGCTCACCCTGGGGCTTGAATAGGTATATTTGCCGTCCCTGTCGCATTCCCATATCCAGTCACTGGTCGTCTCGATCAGGTTGCGGTACCGCTCTTTACTCTCCTCCAACGACTTGAGCAGGCGTTCCCGTTCCAAAAAGATGGCAAATCTTTCCCGGTCGGCTTTCATGGTCTGGCGAATAGAATAAAAAGCCAGCAGGGTGACGATTAAGAGAATGCCCAGAGAAATGGCGGTGAGTTTTTTGCCGATTGTTCCGATCTCGGCCTGGACATCCTCGATATACATGCCGGTGCCGATGATCCACCCCCAAGGCTCAAAACCTTTGATGTAGGACATTTTGGGGGCCATTTTTACCGGGTCATCCTTCCACTGCCAAAGGTAGTCGACATATCCCGCACCCTCTTGCTGCGCCACCTTGACAAATTCGTTGAAAAGATATTTTCCGTTCGGATCTTGAAAGGTCGAAACATCCTTGCCCTCAAGATCAGTCCGATAGGGGTGCATGATCATCCGCGGCACCATATCGTTGATCCAGAAGTAATCTTTTTTTTCCGGTCCATAGCGCAGCTTACGAATGCGCAGGATCGCTCGCTGCTGCGCCTCCCTCCTGGTGAGTTCCCCGGATAGCTCACGTTCATAATAGTTACCAAGCAGGCTCCAGGTCGTTTCCGCCAACTCCCGGATCATTTCCCGTTTTCTGTTCAGGAAACTTTCCTCGAGCTGCGGCAAGAGAACGAAAAAAATAGTGGTGACAAAAAGGAGAATCGTGCAGAAAGCGGGAAAGACTATGCGGAGGGTAGTTTTGTTGGACAACACCGTGATTTTTTTTTCAAGCATGGTGGCACCTCGGCAGAGGATACGCAAAAAAACAAGCCAGCTTGTTAATGTGGTGCGAAGCAGATGAAAGGTAGTTGATAAGCAGCTGTTTTTTCAACAGCCCCCAAAAATCGACTCTCTGACCGGAACCGCTCCAATTTTGGCTTTAAGCGTAGCTGTTTCACTCCAATCTTGCAAGATTTGTCATGGCAATCCTCGTTGGGAAAGCCAACTCAGAGTTGACACTTATTCCTGAGTCCGTCGCCCCTCTCGATTTTTCTTAAACTCCCCACCGACGTTGACTTTCATGTTTTTTGTTACTACAATAATTCATGGAAATAGAATTCGACCAGGACAAGCGCGACAAAACGTTGCAGGAACGTGGCCTTGACTTTGCCAGAGCGGGCGAAGTCTTTGTTTTGGTCACCGTCACCATAGAGGATATCCGCAGGGATTATGGCGAGATGAGATACATTTCCGTCGGTCTGCTTGATCTTCGACCGGTGATTTTGGTCTGGACGCCACGCGGCAAAGCCCGCCGCATTATTTCGATGAGGTACGCCAATGACCGCGAAAAAGAAAAATACTCCAAGTACCTGGATTGACCCAGACGACGCCCCGGAGCTGACCGACGAGGATTTTGCCTGCGGCGTATGGACGATCGGCGAAAAAATCGTTTCTCGTGAA
>JAZBOD010000537.1:0-6434 GCA_036350955.1 Desulforhopalus sp.
AGAACTGTGCGGCCTCAAGGGCTATCTCACCCTTGATCTCTCCCCCGGTTTTGGCTATTCGGGAATCGTCGTCGCCATGCTCGCCGCCCTGCACCCTCTCGGGGTGGTCCTGTCGGCACTGTTTATCGCCATGCTGTCGATCGGTGCCGACTCGATGAGCAGATCTCTGAATATTTCCAATTACATTGCCGATGTAGCTACCGCGGTTTCGCTCCTCGCCGTGCTGGTCAGCATGCTGCTCACCAGATACCGGATAAGGTGGAGATAGGCTATGGATATATTCCATTTTTTTCTTGAAACCGGCTTCTGGGTCGCCACGGTACGGATGGCCACCCCGCTGATCTTCGGCACCCTCGGCGCCCTGCTCTGCGAACGCTCCGGGGTGCTCAACCTCGGTATTGAGGGGATCATGGCCGCCGGTTGCATGGCCGGCTGGACCTGGGTCTATCTTGGCGGCGAGCTGTGGACCGGAGTGCTCTTTGCCGCCTTTGTCGGTGCGCTGTTCGGCCTGCTCCACGCCCTTTTTACCGTCCATCTCGGCCTCTCCCAGCACGTTACCGGGCTGGGGATCACCATGCTTGCCTCGGCGCTCTCCTCCTTTGTCTTCCGGATGCTCTTGCCGGCGGCGACCACCCCACCAAAGATCATCCCCTTTGCCCAGGTAAAGATCCCTCTGCTTGGCGACATTCCGGTGCTGGGCGAGATTTTCTTTCACCACTCGCCACTGACCTTTCTCGCCCTGCTGGCGATCGTCGTCACTGCCTGGTTCCTCTACAGAACCCCGGCCGGACTGGCGCTGTGCATGAGCGGCGAAAACCCGATGGCGGTGGAATCCCAGGGTTTGTCGGTATTCACCATCCGTACCCTGGCGGTGATGGCCGGCAGCGCATTGATGGCCATTGGCGGCGCCTTTCTGACCATGTCGGCCTTTGACGCCTTCTACATCGGGATGGTCAACGGCCGGGGCTGGATCTGCATTGCCCTGGTGGTTTTTGCCTCCTGGCGACCGGGGAAGGCCCTGCTCGGAGCCCTGCTGTTCGCCGCCTTCGATGCGATGCAGATGCGGGTTCAGCAGCAGGCGGCGATGGTCATTCCCTACCAGTTCTATCTGATGATGCCCTATCTCTTTTCGATAATTGCCCTGATCGTCATGTCGCGGCGCTCGGCCTACCCGAAGGCCCTGCTCGTCCCGTTCCGCAAAGGAGAACGCTAAATAACAGGAGAAGAGATGTTTGACTTGATTATCCGCCGCGCGCGGCTGCCGCAAGGGGAGGAGCTGGTCGATATCGCCATCAATGGCGGCCGGATTGCCGCCATCGAAGCCGGTCTTTTGGCTGAGTCTGGCGAGGAGTGGGACGCCAGGGGCTACCTGGTCTCACCGCCCTTTGTCGACAGCCATTTCCATCTCGACGCCGCCCTCTCCCTGGGGTTACCGAGACTCAACCACAGCGGCACCCTGCTGGAGGGAATCGAGATCTGGGGTGAACTCAAACCCGAACTCACCGCCGAGGCGATCAAAGCCCGGGCGATGGAACTGCTGCAGTGGTCGATTGCCCGGGGAACCCTGGCGGTCCGCACCCATGTCGATGTCACCGACCCGAGCCTGCTGGCGGTGGATGTCCTCCTCGAGGTGCGTCGGGAAATGGGTCAGTGGGTCGATATTCAGCTGGTGGCTTTTCCCCAGGACGGTCTGCTCAGAAGCGCCGGGGGGCGGGAACTTCTGCTGGCGGCCCTCGACCGTGGCGTCGATGTCATCGGCGGCATTCCCCACTTCGAACGGAGCATGGCCGACGGCAGTGCCTCGATCAGCTGGCTCTGTGAACTGGCGGAACAGCGCGGCCTGCTGGTCGACATGCACTGCGACGAGAGCGATGACCCGCTCTCCCGGCATATCGAGCATCTCACCCGGGAGACCACCCGGCTGGGCTTGGCCGGTCGAGTGACCGCCTCGCACCTGACCAGCATGCACTCGATGGACAACTATTACGTCAGCAAACTCCTGCCACTGATGGCCGAATCGGGGATCCAGGCGATCTGCAACCCACTGATCAACATCCACCTTCAGGGGCGCCACGACAGCTACCCGAAACGCCGCGGCCTGACCCGGGTCCCGGAACTGCTCGCCGCCGGGGTCAATGTCGCCTTCGGCCATGACTGCGTCATGGATCCCTGGTATCCGATGGGCAGTCACGACATGCTCGAGGTGGCGCATATGGGGGCGCACTGCCTGCAAATGATGGGGGCGGCGCAAATGGCCACCCTCTACAGCATGATCACCAGCCGTGGCGCCGAGGTGATGCAGCTTGCCGACTACGGCATCGCCGTCGGCAAACCTGCCGACCTGGTGATCCTCCAGGCCCGTAGCCCGATGGAGGCGATCCGCCTCAAACCGGCACGTCTGGCGGTTTTTCGCCGCGGAAAATGTATCGCCCACACCCCGGAGGTTACCGTGACGGTTGAATTGGACGGCCGAGAATCTCCGGTAGATTTTTTACATAGCTCCTGAATGTAACCTGGCCATTTTCCCCTCAACGGGAACGGAGGCGACCAGCCTCAAATCGCTCCTTTTCCAGTGAAAAAAGCGGCAGCCAGGTTATTTCGCCTTTTTTTCGTCGCGTGACTCGCCCAGTTCATCGATCCAGGTCCGCTCAGAGAGTTTGACCCCACTGTGGTAGGCGGCGCGGCCGATCAGATGGGCGGCGACCGGCGTGGTGAGAAGCAGGAGCAGAATGATCGTCGCCGCCCGCAATGAGATGCCCAGCTGCTGATAATAGACCGCTTCGGCGACGACCAGCAGGCCGACGCCGAGGGTGCCGGCCTTGGTCGCTGCGTGCATCCTGGTCAGCGGATCGGGCAGCCGGACGATGCCCAGCGCAGCCATCAGACAGAGAAAGGCGCCAAGGAGCAGCAGTATTCCGGTGATAATTTCAGTCATCGGTGAAATCCCTCTCCTGGCGGGTGGCTCGCCTGCCCGCCGCCCGCTGGACAAAACGGGCAAGGGCAATGGTCCCCAAAAAGGCGATACAGGCGTAGGCGATGGCCACATCGAGATAGCTGGTTTCCCCGGTATGGATCGACAGGGCTACCAGGAAAGCGACCACCAGCAGGGAGAGCAGGTCCATGGCGATGACCCGGTCAGCGGCGGACGGGCCGACCACCAGCCGCCAGAGGGCCAAGGTCATCCCCGCCAGCAGGAGAAACATCGCCACCTGGCCGCTCATCAGGAGAAATTCGCTCATGTCCGCATCACCTCCAGAACCCGTCTTTCCAGGCCATCCTTAATCTGCTGTCGGGCCTTTTCCGGGTCGTCGAGAAACATGATATGGACGTAAAGTGTCCGGCGGTCACGGGAGAGATCGACGCTCAGCGAACCAGGGGTGAGGGAGAGCAGATTGGCGACGACAAAGATCTCCAGATCGGAGCGGGCCGACAGCGGCACCCCGATAATCCCCGGCCGGTTGATATGGCCTGGGGTGATGATGTCCCAGAGAACCTTGAGGTTGGAGACCGCCAGTTCAACCAGGAAATAACCGATCAGGTTGATCGCTTTGGGCAGTTTGCGGAAATAGCGGGTATCCCGGTAGAGCGGTTTGGAAAACCACAGGGCGATGTAGCCGAGGAGAAAACCGGCGAAAAAACTGGCGATGGTGCCGCTGCCGAGCAGGGTGGTAAAGACCACCGCAAAAGCGATGTTGAGGATAAACAGGCTCATCGACCACCTCCCAGAACTGCAGCAATATAGGCCTGGGGATTGAGCAACTGCTCCGCGGCCACCATGGCAAACTGAATGACCGGCTCGATAAACAGGCCCATCAGCACGGTAGTCAAGGCAAGCAGCGCCACCGGGGTCAACAGCCACCAGGAGAGGGGTTGCCCGGAGGGTGGCGGTTGTTCCGCTGGCGCCGGTTTCCAGAAGGCCTCGCTCCAGATCTTGACCATCGACAGCACGGTCAGCAGGCCGACCACGGCGGCAAGAATGGCCAGGCCGTACTGTTCGATCTCCAGCGCGGCCTTGATGATCAGCAGTTTTGCCCAGAAACCGGACAAGGGTGGAAAACCGGCCAGGGCAAAGGCCGGAATGAAAAAGAGGATCGCCAGCAGACCATAGTCCCGGTAGAGCCCGCCGATCCTTTTGAGATGCATGGTTCCCCCCACCTGGCGGACCAGACCGCTGACCAGGAAAAGGTTGGCCTTGACGATGATGTGGTGGACCAGATAGACGATCGCCCCGGCCACCGCCAGGGGGGTGAGCAGAGCGATCCCCAGGGCCATGTACCCCACCTGACTGATGATATGAAAGGAGAGAATCCGGCGGATCTCCACCTGGGAGGCGGCACCGATCACCCCGAAAAGCATGGTCAGGGCGGCAACCACCATCAAGGTAGCATGGGTGATATCGGTTCGGCCGATAAAGACCAGGGTGAACATCCGCAACAGGGCATAGATCCCCACCTTGCTGAGCATTCCGGCAAAATAGGCCGATACCGACACCGGCAGGGTGTGGTAGGAGGCCGGCAGCCAGAAAAACAGCGGGAAGAGGGCCGCCTTGATGGCAAAAGCGGAGAGCAGCAGCATCGCCGCGGCGGTCAGCAGAGCACTGTTTTCCACCGCTGCCGCCTTGGCATGGAGATCGGCCATATTCAGGGTGCCGGTAAGGCCATAGATCAAACCAATGGCGGTGATGAAGAACAGGGTGGAGATCAGGTTGACCGTGACATATTTGACGGCGCCGGTGAGCTGGCAGGGGCGGTGGCCCATCACCAGCAGGCCGAAGGAGGCCATCAGCATCACCTCGAACCAGACATAGAGGTTAAACAGGTCACCGGTGAGAAAGGCCCCGCAGATGGCGGCGGTGAGCATGTTCAGCAGGGGGTGAAAGCCGGTGCTGATCATTTCGTGGTCGATATCGCTTCGCGAGTAGGCGGTCACCGCAAGGTGGATCACGGCGGTGATCAGCACCATCACACTGCTCAGGTAGTCAGCCACCAGACAGATCCCGAACGGCGCCGGCCAGCCGCCGACCCACAGGACGATGACCTTGATTTCCAGCACCGTAACCAGCAGCAGCAGGGCTGCGCCAAAGTGGAGAATCGCCCCGCCGAGGGCCAGGCCATGGGCCAGCCTGTCCCGGTTCCGAAAGAATACCGAGAGGATAGCGGTGACCAGCGGCA
The DNA here is from genome assembly GCA_036350955.1 of Desulforhopalus sp. GTDB lineage: Bacteria > Desulfobacterota > Desulfobulbia > Desulfobulbales > Desulfocapsaceae > Desulforhopalus_A. The sequence goes on from JAZBOD010000537.1 coordinate 5,172, forward strand.
CCAGGATCGGCAGGATGAGAACGATGTTCATCTCTGCCGGTCCCGCTCGATCCGGTTAATCTCCTGCTGGGTCCGGACAAAAGGCTCCGGGCAGGCATCATCTTCCCGCCATTCCTCGAGGAAAGGGCCCTCATCGGCATCAAGGGTGCCGGCATAGGCGTAGGCGCGGTAGAGCAGAATCAGCAGAAAGGTGACCATCGCAAAACCGATGACGATGGCGGTGAGAATCAGCGCCTGGGGCAAGGCATTAGCCACCGGCCCGACCAGTGCCGTCTCCCCGGCCTGAATCAGCGGCGGGTTGTTGTGCTGTAACCGCCCGGCGGTAAGGATCAGCAGGTTGATGCCATTGCCGATCAGGGCCAGGCCAAAGACAAACTTGACCAGCACTCCAGAGAGCATCAGGTACAGGGCGGCGGCAAAGAGCAGGCCAACCAGGCAGGCAAAAGCGGTTTCCATCGCTATATCTCCTCCAGGGTCAGCAGGACGGCGAGAATGGCCCCGAGCACCGCCAGAAAAACCCCGACATCAAAAAAAAGCGGTGTTCCGACAAAGGGTTGCGGTCCCCACCAAACCCCGGAGAGGAAGGGGCGGGAGAGAACAATGGCCGGAATCCCGGCAAGCACGGCAACAGCCAGGCCGATCATCGAGATGGTAGTCGGGCGCAGGCGGATGGCGGTGCGGACTTTGCCGGGTCCCTCGGCAATGACGAACAGAGCAAAGGCGGTTCCGGCGACCAGTGCCGCGGCGAAGCCGCCCCCTGGCTCATGGTGGCCGCGGAGGAGCAGATAGAAGGCAAATATCAGCAGCAAACCAACCATCAGCCGGGTCGCGGTTTTGAGAATCACCGACTGCATCTATGATCCCTCCGGTTTGCGCAGCAGGGTGACCGCAGCCCAGGCGGCAAGGACCACGACGATGATCTCGCCCAGGGTGTCGAGGCTGCGAAAATCGACGAGGATGACGTTGACAATATTTCGGCCGTGGGCGGCCAGATAACTGTTGGCCTCAAAAAAATCGGTGAGGCTTCGGTCCAGCGGTGTCTGGACGATCCCGGCGAGCAGGGAGGCAAGAAGCAGCCCGACGCTGATCGACAGCAGGGCATCGATGCCGCGGCGCCGTGCCGACCGCTTTTTTGCCTGCTCCATCGGCGGCAGGCGCAACAGAACGATGGAGACAAAGATGATGGTCAGGGTTTCTACCAGCAGCTGGGTTAGGGCGATATCCGGGGCACCGAATAACAGAAAGAGCAGGGCAACCCCTGCC
>JAZBOD010000538.1:0-4089 GCA_036350955.1 Desulforhopalus sp.
AAATGACCTTCGCAGCCATTACCGGCTGGGGCAAGTGTTTGCCGCCCGCCGTTCTCACCAACGATGATTTGGCGACCTTCCTCGATACCGACGACGAATGGATCACCAGCCGGACCGGCATGAAGGAGCGCCGTATCTCCCACGTCGAGGTCTCCGAGCTTGCCCATATCGCCGCCGCCCGGGCCCTGGCTGCAGCCGGGAAAACCGCCGAAGATGTTGAGTTGATCGTCTTCGGCTCCACCACCTTTGATGAGATGTGCCCCAACGCTGCGTCCAACGTGCAGCGACTTTTGCGGGCAAAAAACGCCGGCTGCATGGATGTCAATTCTGCCTGCACCAGCGGCATGTATAGCCTGTCGGTGGCTACGGCAATGATCAAAACCGGTGCGATACGGTCAGCACTTGTCATTGGCGCCGAAGTCATTTCGAAGATGATGGATTGGAGCAACCGCAATGTCGCCGTCCTATTTGGCGATGGTGCCGCTGCCCTCTACCTGGAGGCAAGTGACAGAGAGGAAGGGGTGTTGGTCGAGGCACTTGGCTGCTCCGGTGAGGCCCGGGAGATTCTTTCGGTGCAGGGCTGGGGAACCAAGTACGCCGATAAAAAGCGGGTCATGGGAGATACCACCTGGCAATTCGTCGGCCAGGAGATCTTCAAGAAGGCGGTGGCCGGGATGAGCCGGGCCTGCGAGAGAGTTCTGGAAAAATCGACCACGCCCATCGAGGCCATCGACCTGGTTGTCCCGCATCAGGCCAATCTGCGCATCCTCGACGCCCTGGCAAAAAAACTCAAACTTCCGGTGGAGAAGGTCTTCATCAATATCGAACGCTACGGCAACATGTCGGCGGCCACAGCCTTGGTGGCCCTGGTCGAGGCGGTCGAAGAAGGGCAGGTCGCCGCCGGCAGCACCATTCTTATGCCGGCGTTTGGCGGCGGCTTGACCTGGAGCGCCCATCTCCTCAAATGGGGCGAACGCATCGAGGCGCTGGGAACTGCGGAAGTGACGCTACCACCGGTCGAGCGCACCGGCCTGGAAATCGTCAATGGCTTCCGTCAGGCAGGTTAGAACCTGGGTTGCGGGCGTCAGCCCGCTGTAAGGTACTAACCAATCGCTTTCTCAAAGCCTGCTATAAACCGGCTTTCTGAGCGAAGCCGCAGGATTTGGTTGCCAGTTCATAGAGTTTTTCAGCCAACTGTTCGATGATCCTTTGCTGGACAAGCCCGTTTCACCGGAGCTGTCCATTCCCGCCTTACTGAGTAATGCCGCCAAAAGGCACAGACATGGTTCCCATAGCTCGTTAACCAAGCGGTAATAATACCCGCAGGATGTCTGGTGTTGGCCCTTTTCCGCTCTTTGGCATCACGTTTGCCCGGCTACGCAGCCAAGAGAAGACGCCGATTGCCGGAGAACCAGCAATCTGGAATATTTCACGACTTTTTCCGGGCAAAATTCTGATTGACAGATATTGCCCTGCCTGGCTTAATGACCGCTGGGAGGGGCAAAATTAGCGAGATTTTGCTTTTCTATTTCATCTGTAAAAAATTTTACTATTGGAGGCCTGCAATGAAGAGATTCGGTCTGATGGTTGGTGCGGTACTGGTATCTTCGCTCGTTGCTGTCGGCAGCAGTGTGGCGGCAGAAAGGATCTTTTTCGGGATTGCCACTGGTGGCACCGGCGGCACCTACTATCCGCTGGGTGGGATGCTTGCCCAGTTGATCTCCAACACCGTCGAAATTGACGGCAGCAAGCTTTCAGCTACCGCTGAAACCGCCAATGCTTCGGTGGCCAATGCTACCCTGCTTGGTCGTGAAGGTATCGAGTCAGCCTTCGTCGCTGCAGATATCCTTGATGCTGCCTACAAGGGAATCAACCAGTTTGACGGCAAGGCAGTTACCAATATCCGCGCCTTGGGCGCCCTCTACCCGGAGACCGTGCAGTTGGTGGTGCGTGGCAACTCCGGCATCAACACCTTTGCCGATATCAAGGGTAAGTCGGTCTCCTCCGGTTCGCCCGGGTCGGGCCAGTGGCAGCTTCTCGGCGATCTGCTCGTCGCCCATGGCCTTGACCGCAGCAAGGACGTCTCAGAAGATTACTCTTCTTTTGCTCAGTCGGTGGAAAAGATTAAGGACGGTAACCTCGATGCATCGCTGATTACCGCCGGAACCCCTACCGCCTCGATCATGGAACTGGCCAACAACCACGAAGTCCGCATCGTCCCGCTGGCCGGTGAGCCGATAGCCAAACTGCGCGAGGTCCAACCGTACTACGCCCAGGCGGTCCTGCCGGCAAACACCTATGTTGGCCAGACTGAGGATGTACCGACTATCGCCGTTCGTGCCATTTGGGCGACCCATGACAAACTGGACGACAAGGTTGCCTACGAAATCGTCAAGGCCCTTTACGAGAATCTCGAGACTCTTGAAAAGGTCCATGTCAAAGGAAAAGAGATCACTTTGGCGACTGCCCTTGAATCGGTATCTATCCCTCTGCATCCCGGTGCGGAAAGATACTACAAGGAAAAAGGTCTGATCAAATAAGGGGCATATGCCTCCGGTTCTCGCCGGGCTGGTTCTTTTCGTCTGGTTGAGTGGCTGCGCAGTTTCCAGCCACGATTCTGGCCCGGCTGACATCTGCCTGACGATTCAGGGTTTTCCCGATCAGGTGCTGCTGACGAAAATTCCCCTCCCGCCCGGTGGGGAATTTTCGCTGTCGTTTATTCACTCGGTGTCCATGACCCCGGTTCGGGACGATTATCGGCTTGAAAACGGGAAAATCCTGCAGATCAGTGAAGTATTCGAGACCCACGGTGCCGGGCTGCCCTCTGGTTTTGCCGATACCGGGGTGACTGGCTGGGAACAGGCCGACGGGAAGTTCATTGTCCGGCTAAGGCGGGAAATCGAGCGGCTGGTAGTGCGCACTGACCGTAAGTATCAGAACCGTCTCACCGTCAGCGGCAAGGAGATCAACCTCAATACCTGGGAGGATCAGGCCCTTGAATTGACCGTAATTCCCTGTACCAGCCGATAAGCTTCCGCCATCCTCTGTAACGCCACCAGAAAAGGACAAGCCCATGTCGAACGAGCCTGTCGGCACCACCCATCAGCACCACAAGGATCAGCCACCTGCCGTTGCCGCCATCCTCGAAGAGGTTGAGGTCTCCCAGCAGCAGGTCGAAGAGTTGGTCAAAAGATACGATGCGGAGATGCGTTTCCGCGAACTGCGTGGATTCACCGCCAAATTCACCGCAGTGGCCTGTGTCGCCCTGAGCCTCTTTCATGTCTACACCGCAGGGTTTGGTCTGCTCAACGAGGTGACCCACCGAACCCTGCACCTTACTTTTGTGCTCGGCCTGGTCTTTCTGGTCTTCCCTCGGCGGACCCCGGTGCACCAAAACGCCGCCTGGGGGGTTGGCTTCGGTTTCGCCTCTTTTTACCTCTTTCTTGGCTGGCAACTCGTCTCACGGTTCCAGGAGCAGCTGCAGTGGTGGGGAGCGCTGCTCCTTATGCTGATGGTTCTTTTCCTGGCAATCACCGCCCTGCCGGTCCAGTTTTTAAAAGGCAGGGGTGATCGCCTCTCCATTGCCGACTGGCCGCTGGCGATTGGTGCAGCCGGTTTTTCCCTCTATCTGATTGTCTTTTTTAAACAGATCTTTATAGACAATATCGGCTTCCCGCAACTGGAAGAGTATGTCATGGGTCTGCTGGCGATCATCATGGTCACCGAGGCCTGTCGCCGGGTTATGGGTGAGACCCTGCCAATCATTGGGGCGATGGCCCTGCTCTATGGCGTGCTTGGGCCATGGTTACCCGGAATTCTCGCCCATCGTGGCTATGACATCGTCCGGATTGTCGAGCATCTCTATCTTGGTACCGAGGGGATCTATGGCATAGCCGTGGGGGTGGTGGCAACCTATGTCTTCCATTTCGTCCTTTTCGGAGTCTTGGCCCAGGCTTCCGGGCTCGGCCAGCTGTTTATCGATATCGCGATGATCGTTGCCGGCCGCTACTCTGGCGGGCCGGCCAAAGTGTCGGTGGTTTCCTCCGGTCTGTTCGGGATGATCTCCGGTTCGCCGATCGCCAATACCGC
>JAZBOD010000539.1:0-2293 GCA_036350955.1 Desulforhopalus sp.
AAGGTGGTTTTGCTCCGGGCCGGCAGGGTGGATAATCTGCTCTTTACTCTGCGTAAAGCCGACGGCGCAACCATCGTTTGCCGGTATCTCTTCGAAGTTGTCGAGTGCGGTGGTGAAAAAAGGCTGCTTGCCTTTGCCCAGGATGTCACCCAAGAAGAGGCCTCGACAATTGATCTGCGGCGGCAGGCAGACTATCTCGAAGCGATTTTCAACAGTGTGCCCAGCTTTCTGGTATTGATCGATGAGCAGGGACGGGTTGAAAAAATGAATAAACATGGGGCGAAGATTGCCGCCTTCAGCCAGCAGGATGCCGTCGGGCGCCTCGGTGGCGAAGTCCTTGCCTGCATCAACTCCTTTGTCGGTGAGGGATGCGGGAAAAACCGCGATTGCTCCGACTGCCCGGTACGAACCAGAGTAGAATCAACCTTTGCCACCGGGCAACCTTATACCGATGAACCTGGAGAGATGGTCCTTTTTGCTGATGGTCAATGGCTGAGGCACAATTTTCTCGTCTCAACGGTGCTGTTGCACATCGCAGGCAACAGCAGGGTCATGCTGTCCATTCATGATATTACCGCCCACCTTCGCGTTGAGCAGGAGAAAAATCTGCTGCAAAAGCAGCTCTATCAGGCGCAAAAACTTGAGTCGATCGGCCGGTTGGCCGGGGGAATAGCCCATGACCTGAATAATCTTCTCGTGCCTATTCTGGGCTATGCCGAAATCATGTTTGAGGATTTCGGCGACAACGACCCCCGCCGTGAGGTCGCCCGACATATTACCGGAGCTGGGAGGCGGGCAGCCGACCTGCTCCGGCAGTTACTCGCTTTCAGCCGGAAACAGCATCTTCAGTACAGCGTGATCAACCTCAACCACCTGCTGAAAGGTTTTGAAAACCTGCTCCGCCGAACCCTGCGGGAAGATATCACCCTGGTGCTGAACTGTACTGATGAACTGCCGAATATCCATGGCGACAAGGGACAGTTGGAGCAGATCATCATGAATCTCGCGGTCAATGCCCAGGATGCCATGCCTGACGGTGGGACACTCACCTTTTCCACCTCACTGGTAACCGGTTCGCCGGTGAGGGTTTTCAGCCAAGACCGCAACGAAGACCACCTGGGCAAGGTGATGCTCGAGGTTGGGGATACCGGAGAGGGGATGGAGCCAGAAACTCTTGAGCAGATTTTCGAACCTTTTTTTACCACCAAAAGTGTTGATAAAGGGACAGGCTTGGGTCTTTCTACAGTCCATGGAATAATCCAACAGCATGGTGGGACAATCGACGTTATCAGTACTCCAGGGTTAGGAACCTCTTTTCGGCTCGGCTTTCCGGTGGTGACCGAAAAGGTGCTGCGGCAGGAGGATGCCGGCAGTGAACCAAGTACCGGTGGCTCAGAGTGCATTTTGGTTGTCGAAGATGAGGATCACCTGCGCGAACTCCTCTGCAGTGCCCTGGGACGGCAGGGCTACCGGGTATTAAGCAGTGGAGCCGGTGATACCGCGCTGAAAATACTCGAACACGCGCCGGAGAAGGTTGATCTGCTGCTCACCGATGTGGTCATGCCGGGAATGAACGGTAAGGAGCTGTATCACCGGGCGGTCGGCAGACGACCTGAGCTCAAGGTGCTGTATATGTCCGGCCATAATGATGAAATCATCAGCCGACGGGGCATCTTGGAGGATGGTCTGTGGTTTATCGAAAAACCTTTTTCGATAAAAACCCTCAACCAGAAAATTCGTGAAGTTCTCTCCTGATGGTCAAGAGCGGACGGATCACCATGATGAGGCGATATCTATGGGCGGTGATGTGTTGAACAATGGGGAGTTCTGCACCAATGAGGCGCTTCGCCGTTTTTTCCTCGAATACAAATATCGTGGCGCGGTGAAGCGCCTGGCGAATGGGATTACCCATAGCTATAATAATATCTTTACCGGTCTCTTCGGACAGCTGTCGATGCATCTCCGCGACGGTGACCACAGCCAGCAGCACAAAAAGCGCCGGGAGCAGATCGACAGTCTGCTTCAGCGGGGGGTGCAGCAGACCGGTCTGTTCTTTGAGTTCTGCCGGTTCAAGCCTGAAGAATATACCATGAACAGCCCAGGGAGGGTTGCCGAACGGGCGGTTGACCTGCTCAATTCCCTCTCTCGCCTGCATCATGTTGAGGTCTTCATTGACCGGGGGGCACCGGCCATCGCTTCAAAATTCAATGATCTGGTGCTGATGTTATTTTACCTGGGCGAGAACGCCTTTGAGGCGATGGCCGACGGCGGCCTGGCCCGACTGGAGGTTCGT
>JAZBOD010000540.1:0-3660 GCA_036350955.1 Desulforhopalus sp.
CCTGAGCTCCGGTACGGTTAACCCCTCAACTTTACGATCGGCAGAAGGTGAGGAGCCCAGGCTTGTCCACTGCTCCTCCACCTGGAGGCGGGAGTCTCTGCCGGTTATCTCTGGAGGACAAAACATATGGAGACCAACAAACTGCGTGTCGCTCTCTTGGCCGGCGGAAAATCCGGAGAAAGGGAGGTATCCTTACATGGCGCGGCTGGCGTTGAAAAGGCTCTGGACCGAAAACGCTTTACGGTCACTCGCTATGATCCGGCCACCGATCTGGCAAAGCTTGCCACCGATGCTCCGGAGATCGATTTTGCCTTTATTCTCCTTCATGGCCGATTTGGCGAAGACGGCACCATGCAGGGTTTTCTCGATCTGCTCGGGATTCCCTACCAGGGGTCGGGGGTGCTTGGCAGCGCCATTGCCATGAACAAGCACCTGAGCAAGGAACTCTACCGCCTCTCCGGCCTGCCGGTGGCGGATTGGCAGATAGTTGAGAGGAGCAGCGTGGTCGACGAGCAGGCGCTGGTCGGCCGTTTCGGCCTGCCGGTGGTCGTCAAGCCGGTGCATGAGGGTTCAAGTCTTGGCCTCACCCTGGCCGGCACGGCTGAGGATCTCCGGCGGGGCATAGCCGAGGCACTTCGCCACGATCGGCAGGTCATGGTCGAAAAATATATCAAGGGGCGGGAGATGACGGTTGGCGTGCTCGGCAATGAAGAGCCACAGGGTCTGCCGGTCATCGAAATCATCCCCGGCGAGGGCTACAGTTTTTTTGACTACCAGGCAAAATATCTCCCCGGGGCGAGCAATGAGATCTGCCCTGCACCGATCAGTGAACAGCTTGCAGACCTTGCCCGGGAGTATGCGGTGAGAGCCCACCAGGTTCTGCGGCTGCAGGGCTATTCAAGAACCGATATGATCCTTGCCCCGGACGGGACGCTGTTTCTTTTGGAAACCAACACCATCCCGGGGATGACCGCTACCAGTCTGATGCCTCAGGCTGCCGCTGCCGCCGGTCTCGCCTTTCCTCAGTTACTTGAGCGCTTAATCGACCTGGGACTCGCTGACCGGCAGCGGTCGAGCTGACGCTCCATGACATACCGGGAAGGGCGGGGCCGGTTCAGCCGACGATCCTCTCCGGGGCATGAAACACATTGAGGCGGCCGGGTCTGGCGTAGGCGGCGAGGGTTGCCCCGGCACTGCGGGCAATTGCCAGGCCAAGAGATGATGGCGCGGTTCTCGACATGATGATCGGGATGCCGATTCTGGCGCATTTCAGTACCATGTCGGAGGTGAGCCGCCCGGTGGTATAGATCGCCCCTCGGGCAGAGGCGCGGCCAAGCAGAATGGCGCCAAGAACCTTGTCGACCGCGTTGTGGCGGCCGACATCTTCAAAATAGACCTGGAGCCGGCCCTCCTGCCACAGCCCGCAGCCATGGACACAGTGGGTCTGCGGGCCAAGGGGGGAAAATTGCAGGGCCTGGCGGATAAACTCGGCCACCTCGGCAAAGCTGATGGTGTATTCCTGCAGCGGCTCAAAGGCATCCTCGAACATCTCCCGGGCGATCTTGCCGGTTCCGCCGCAACCGGAGGTAATGATCACCTCTTTTGGTTCGGTCGATTCGACATCGGCATAGACGGCGATCCGTCCCTCGGGGCAGACCAGCACCTCTCTGATTTCACCCGGCTGCTTGATGTAGCCCTGGCCAAACAGAAAGCCGGCGCCAAACTCTTCAAGCCCCACCGGAAGGACCATTGATGAACCTATATCTTCGTCATTGAGGGCGATGGTGTAGGGTGTCTCAATGGCCAACTGTTCCAGCTCTTCTGTCTGGCCTTCGGGGCTGAGGACTGTGGTTTTCTGGGTGATGGTCAGGCTGGCGTGTAAAGAGTCTTCTCGGTACATGGTCTTTTCCGGGAGGTTCAGACAGGAGGCGGCTCGGTTGACCGGAGTACCCTAAGGGGATTCTTTGAGAATTTCAAGGGTCATTTATCCTTTGCCCGAGGAGATGCCGCCGGCAAAGGCCTCTTCAGGAACCGGGAAAGGGCCAATTGGCTTGCAATTTCCACCAATTTTCCCTATGCTGCTGCCTTGCTGCCCGGCAGGGTTGTTGGTTTGCATGGCAGGTTCATACCTTTTCGGAGGGGTAATGAAAAGATTGACGATTTTCCTGGCAGGCCTGCTGCTGACCGCTCTTTTCCCGGCAGGGATGGTCTGTGCCAGCCCGCCCCCCCTGGTGCTCGGTCAGTCCTCGGCGCTGAGCGGCCCGACCCAGAACCTCGGTCTAGAAATGCGGGCCGGCCTGCTGGCGGCTTTCTCGCTGATCAACGACGAGGGTGGGGTGGATGGCCGGGAGATCGTTCTGCTCAGTCGGGATGACGGCTATGAGCCCGACAGGGCGGTGCGCAACACCAAACGGTTGATTTACCAGGACCAGGTCTTTGCCTTGATCGGCGCAGTCGGCACCCCGACATCGATGGCGGTCGAGCCGATCGTCAACGAGGTCGGGGTACCGTTCTTTGGCCCATTCACCGGGGCTGAATTTCTCCGTACCCCTTTCAAGCGTTACGTTGTCAATGTCCGTGCCAGCTATTTCCAGGAGATGGAAAAATTCGCCTCCTATCTGGTTGAGCAGAAGGGCATCACCCGGATCGCCTGTTTTTATCAAAATGACAGTTACGGCTCCTCCGGGCTGGAAGGCATCAAAAGGGCTCTGGCGAGAAGAGGAATGGAACTGGTTGCCACCGGGAGCTACGAAAGAAATACCGTGGCAGTCATGGGCGCCCTGCGGGATATTTACCGGGAAGCCCCCGAGGCGGTGGTTCTGGTCGGGGCCTACTCGGCCTGTGCCGAGTTCATCAAGTTGAGCAAAAACAAAATCGACAAGGATATTATTTTCTGCAATATCTCCTTTGTCGGAACCGAAAGTCTGCGCCAGTCGCTTGGCGCATATGGCGAAAATGTGGTGGTTTCCCAGGTTGTTCCGCATCCCCGGGATCAGGATATTGCCCTGATTCGCGAATACCAGCGGGCGATGGGCAAGTATCAGCACGATGCACCGATCAGCTTCACAACCCTTGAGGGGTATATCGTTGGCCGCCTCTTTGGCGCCATTGCCCGAGCGGTTGAAGGGGAACTTTCCAGGGAAAACTTCATCACCACCATGGAGCAGACCGGCACCTTTGACCTTGGCGGTCTGGTTCTCCAGTTTGGTCCAGATGATCACCAGGGAATGGATACCATCTACCTGACCCACATCTATCCGCTGGTTGAAAAACTCCCGGAAGAGCAGTGATGCCAATTCACGGCTCCCTTCCTCCTCACGGAGAGCGATGCGCCTGTTCAGCAAGATAACCCTCTCCTCGGCCCCTTTTTATGCCTCCCTGGTGGTGATCACCAGTCTCGCTTTTTTTATCGGGATATTCTGGGCGATCAACGAATACCAGGCGTATCAGGAGAGTATCGACAATATCCGCCAGAACTATAAGGCGCAATACGAGCTGCGCCTCCAGGAGGAACTGGCCGATGTCATTGATCTGATTGAATACCGCCGGCTGCAGAACGATTCGCGGGTCGAGCGTGATATTCGCGAAAGGGTGCAGGCGGCCTACACCATCGCCTCCCATAAATATCGTCTCTACCGGGAAGAAAAAAATCTTGAACAG
>JAZBOD010000541.1:0-8526 GCA_036350955.1 Desulforhopalus sp.
AACGGCATCGGCTGCTGCGGATGCGGGCACGGCCGAAAATTCTTCTCGCCACCTGTTACGAAGAGGCCTTCGACCTTTACCAACGCTACTCTACCTCGGTGTTTGCGGTGATCTCCGATGTCCGTTTTCGCCGGGAAGGGGTGATTGACCCCGCCGCCGGCATCGCTTTTCTTCGCCAGCTCCGTGCGGCACGCGCCGATTTGCCGCTGTTGATGGTATCCACCGAAGAGGGCAATCGTCCGCTCGCGGAGAAAATGCCGGCGGTATTCCTCGACAAAAACTCGCCGCAGATCAAGGAAGAACTTCACGCCTTTTTCCTGCAGCATCTCGGTTTCGGTGACTTTATTTTCCGGCTGGCCGACGACAGTCCGATTGCCCGGGCTGGCAACCTCCGCGATTTTGAACAGCAGCTGGGGTTGATTCCCGACGAGTCACTGCGCTACCACGCCAGCCATAATCACTTTTCCCACTGGGTGATGGCCAGGGCGGAGGTTGATCTCGCCCGGCGGCTGCACCGGGATTTCCTCGGCAATATCGACGATACCGGACAGCTCAGGGAACATCTCATCAGCCGGATTCGCTCCCTGCGCAAGCTCCGCCAGAAAGGGGTAGTGAGCGGCTTTTCCGCGGAAAAATACGACCCGGAAATCATCGATTTTGTGAAAATCGGTCGCGGGTCGATGGGCGGCAAAGCCCGGGGTTTGGCCTTCATCTGGGCCCTGCTCCAGGAGGCGGTGCGCGACTATCCGCTGCTTGCCGCCAACAGGGTGACCATCCCGAAAACCTGCGTGATTACCGCCGACGGTTTTGCCGCCTTCATCGCCGAAAATGATCTCCGTTTCTCCGGGCCGCTGCCCGACGAACAGCTTGCCGACCTCTTTCTCGATGCGACACTTCCCGCCTGGCTCACCGCTGAACTGCGAGTCTTTCTTGAAAAAAATCACCGGCCGTTTTCTGTCCGCTCATCGAGTCTGCTGGAGGACGGGCAATTCAAACCCTATGCCGGTCTTTACTCCACCTATTTTCTCGCCAACAACCACCCAGACGACGAAGAGCGGCTCGCCCAGCTGGAAAGTGCCATCAAGCTGGTATACGCCTCCACCTGGTTCGCCGGTCCCCGGGCCTTTACCAGAGCCTCCGGGCAGGGCAGAGAGGATGCGATGGCGGTGATTATTCAGGAACTGGCCGGGGCGGAGTATGGCGGCTATTGGTACCCGGCGGTTTCCGGTGTCGCCCAGTCGCGTAACTTCTATCCGGTGATGGAGATGCGCGCCGAGGAAGGGATCGTCCAGATCGCCCTTGGTCTTGGGAAAATGGTGGTCGAAGGCGGCAAGGCGCTGTGGTTTTCCCCGGCTCGACCAAAAAAACTGGTGCAGTTTTCCACGGTTGACAACATGCTCCGCTCCAGTCAGCGGCAGTTTTATGCCCTTGACATGGACCCGAAAGGGTGTCTCCGCCGGGACGCCTCCAACCTGGTGCTCCGCTCCATTGACGAAGCGGCCCAGGAGACACCGGTGACCCTGCTCTCCTCTACCTATATTGCTGAAGAACACCGGGTGCGCGACACGGCCCAGCCCGGGCCAAAGGTCATGACCTTTGCCCGTCTGCTCAAATATCCTGACTATCCCCTGGCGGGAATTGTCGGTGAACTGCTCAAACTGGGCAAGGAGGGGATGGGCTGCGAGGTGGAGATTGAGTTTGCCGTCGACCTGCAACCTGAACCTGCCGAATCAATCTTCTATTTTCTCCAGATCCGGCCGATGGTCGGTGGCGAAGAGATGCTCCTGGTGCAGATCTGTGACGCTGACCTGCAGGCGGCCACCGGGTACTTCGGACAATCCCTGGGCCATGGCACCTTTGAGGAGATAGCTGATATCGTCTATGTTCGCCCGGAGGTATTTGACCCGGCGAGAACGCGGGATATTGCCAGGGAAATAGGTGAGATCAATGGCAGACTGCAGCGTCGTGGCCGTCCCTATCTGCTTATCGGCCCGGGACGCTGGGGTTCTGCCGACCCCTGGCTGGGGATTCCGGTGCAGTGGGCCGACATCTCCGGGGTGGCGGCGATTGTCGAGGTACGCAATGCCGGAATACGCGCCGAGCCCTCCCAGGGCACCCATTTTTTCCACAATATTACCTCGCTTGGCATCCCCTATCTGACCCTCGATGAAAAGGCCGGGCCCGGGGAGCGGCGGCGGAAGGATTTTCTTGACTGGAACTGGCTGGCCGGAGGCCAGGCGGCGGAGGAGAGTGTCTCTCTCCGCCATCTTCAACTCGAGCGGCCGATTGTTCTCAAGTGCGATGGCGTCAAGGGAGAGAGCGTCCTGCTGCTTTCCGCAGAAGAATCCCAGGAAACGGCAACCATTTCGGGATTGCCGCGGCGATCCTGTTTTCCACCCGAAGGAGGAGAATAATGGAGACGATACTGAACCAGATAAAGGAGAGGGATCCGGAACAGTTTGAGTATCATCAGGCGGTTGAGGAGGTGATTGACAGTGTCAAACCGGTCCTTGACCGTAACCTCGAATACCGGCAGCAGGCAATCCTCGAGCGGATCACCGAACCGGAGCGGATGATTCTCTTTCGGGTACCCTGGATGGATGATTCGGGGCAGGTCCAGGTCAACCGCGGCTTTCGGGTAGAGATGAACAGCGCTCTCGGGCCATACAAGGGAGGGCTTCGTTTCCATCCTTCGGTGAACCTGGGGATCATCAAATTCCTGGCCTTTGAGCAGGTCTTTAAAAACTCCCTGACCACCCTGGCAATGGGCGGCGGCAAAGGGGGGTCCGATTTTGACCCCAAAGGCAAATCCGACCCGGAAGTGATGCGCTTCTGCCAGTCCTTCATGGCTGAACTCTATCGCCACATCGGGCCGAATACCGATGTCCCGGCGGGGGATATCGGCGTTGGCGCCAGGGAAATCGGTTTTCTTTTCGGGATGTATAAAAAACTGCGCAACGAGTTTACCGGGGTGCTGACCGGGAAAGGGCTGGCCTGGGGCGGCAGTCTGATCCGTCCGGAGGCCACCGGTTACGGTGCGGTCTATTTCGCCGCTGAAATGCTTGCCACCCGGGGTCAAAGCCTGGAGAACAAAAGCTGCCTGGTGTCCGGATCCGGCAATGTCGCCCAGTTTGCCACGGAAAAACTGATTGAGCTGGGGGCAAAAGTGGTCACCCTCTCCGACTCGTCCGGCTACATCTACGACGAGGAGGGCATGAATCGAGAAAAACTTGCCGCTCTCAAGGAGTTGAAAAATATTCGTCGGGGCCGGCTCAGCGAATATCCATTGCTTAACCCGCAGGCCCATTACACTCCGGTCAACCCCGAGTTTGACCATAACCCGCTCTGGGCCCACTCGGCGGATTGTGCCTTCCCCTGTGCCACCCAGAATGAGATCAATGGCGTTGACGCCGGCAATCTCCTCAAGGGTGGCGTCCACCTGGTCTGTGAAGGGGCGAATATGCCCACCACCCCGGCGGCAGTGGATCTTTTTATCGAGCATCGGCTGCTCTACGCCCCGGGAAAGGCCGCCAATGCCGGCGGAGTGGCGGTATCCGGGCTGGAGATGGCGCAGAATTCGATGCGTCTCTCCTGGCCGCGCAACGAGGTCGACGGTCGTCTCAAACAGATCATGAAATCGATCCACGCCACCTGTCTGCAGGCCTCGGAAGCATACGGATCTCCCGGGAACTATGCCGCCGGGGCCAATATCGCAGGTTTTGTCAAGGTGGTCGAGGCGATGCTCGACCAGGGTCTGGTCTGATTTTTGTCCGCACCAGGGAGGAAGGGCCGATGCGTACCATGATCATCTCCTACGATGAAAGATGCCGGCTGGAGTTCAATGCCCTCTATGCCAGGCTGGCAGCCTATTTTGTCTCTATCGATACTGTCTGTCCGTATGGCCTGCCCGCTGTTGCCACCTTCCACCAGGCCAGCTTTGCGCCGTTTGGCGAGAGGGCGCTGGAACTCTTTCTCGCGGCGGGTTACCGGCGTAACGGCAACTGTCTCTACAACATGCACTGTACGGAATGTGCCGGTTGCCTGCCGATCCGCCTGCTTCCCGCCGAGTTCAGGGCGAACCGCAACCAGCGCCGGACATGGAAAAAAAACCGGGATGTCGAGATTCAGTTGCTGCCCCTGCAGGTAAGCCGGGAGCATCTCGATCTCTGTGAAAAATTTCTGCGTGCCCGCTATCCCCAGGAGAGCAACAGCGCCAGCGGCTATTACCGCGATTTTTTCCTCAACAATATCACCTCCAGTGCCCAGCTGGAATTCCGCATTGATGGCACTCTCCTCGGTTGCTCGATTATTGATATCGGCTACAACTGGCTTAACGCAGTCTATTTCTTTTTTGATCCGGATCAGGGGCATCGCTCCCTCGGCACCCTCAATATCCTTCATCTGGTGGAAATGTGCCGCCAATGGGATATTCCCTATCTCTATCTCGGTTACCTCATCCCCGGGGTTCCGGCGATGAGCTACAAAGCCGCCTTTCGGCCTCACCAGCTGCTGATCGGCAATCAGTGGCACCAAAGGGAGGTGGAGTGATGAGTGAATTGGCCAACGAATCGACACAACTGCCGGACCTGTTCAGCAGGCAGGATGACGGCCGGGTACTCTGTCTGCTTTGCGCCCATGGCTGTCGGTTAGAGGACGGCCAGCGGGGTATTTGCGGTGTGCGTGAACGGCAGGGTGACCGGATTGTCAGCCTGGTCTACGGGCGTCTGGTGGCGGAGCACGTCGACCCGATCGAAAAAAAACCGCTGTTCCATTTACTCCCCGGCTCGTTGAGCTATTCGATTGCCACTGCCGGCTGCAATTTTTCCTGCCGGCATTGTCAGAATGCCACGATTTCCCAGGTAGGGCGGCATTTTGATCCCCTGGCCAACCCGATCCGCCGGGAGCCTCAGGAAGTGGTGGCCGCAGCGATACGGGCCGGGTGCCGCTCGATCAGTTACACCTATGTCGAGCCGACCGTGTTTTTGGAATTTGCCTACGACTGCTGCCTGGCGGCAACTGATGCCGGTCTGAAGAACGTCTTTGTTTCCAATGGCTATATGACGGCGAAGGTCGCCGAGCTGCTGGCGCCGCAACTTACCGCGATCAATATCGATCTGAAGTCCTTCCGCGACGATTTCTACCGCAAGGTCTGCGGTGCCCGCCTCGATCCGGTGCTCGCGTCGATCCGCCGCTTTGTCGAACTGGGAGTCTGGGTCGAGGTGACTACCCTGATCATTCCCGGTTATAACGACAGCGTCGAAGAGCTGACCGAGATCGCCGCCTTTCTCGCCGGAGTTGATCGGGATCTGGTCTGGCATGTCACCGGCTATTACCCGGCCCACCTGATGACCGCACCGGCGACCCCGGCGGCGACTCTCGCCCGGGCCCGGGAGATTGGCTTTGAACAGGGGCTTCGCCACGTCTATACCGGTAATCTTCCCGGCATTAAAGGGGAGAACAGCTTTTGTCCCGGCTGTCATGCCGAGGTTATCCTTCGACGGGGATTTCAACTCCTTGCCAACCACCTGCGTGACGGCCGCTGCCCGGAATGCGGCGAGGAGATTGCCGGGGTGTGGAGCTGAGTCCCGCAGCCTCAGCTGTCCGGCCAAGCAGGACCGTGCTCAGTGGGGGAGCGGTGATTTTCCTGCTTGGTTGTGACTTCTGCGCATGGGGGGTATATATGGGGCAGTTTTATCTGTCGGTCTTTCAGGCTACCGATTAATCGGATAATCTGCAGCACTAACCCTTCTGGCCGGTTTCACCCAAGGCAGCATATATTATGAATATCTTTTTCATTTCAATGGACTACCCGCCAAGGCCCGGCGGTATTTCCGCTCATGTCTTTGAGTTGGCCAGAGCTTTGAAGCAGGAAGGCGCATCGGTCACCGTTCTTACCCGCCGCAAAAAAGGCGATTCTCCTGGCCGGGAAGAGGAAGAGGTCAGGGTGGTCCGTATCCCATTACAATATGTCTCCTTGTTTTATGGCCTGCAGATTCGGCAGTGCGCAAAAAGGATGCTTCCAGAAATCCGTCCGGATATTATTCACATCCACGGCATTGGCCCGTTAAAATGGTACGATATTCGCCAGCCACCGCTGGTCTATACCAACCACACCTCAGGATATCTGATGCGCATAGAAAAGGGTGGGTGGTACCGGCTTGCCCTGCTCAAGAGACTTTTTAGAAAAGTTGATGCCTTTATTGCCCCAAGCCGGGAACTGCTCCACACCCCATTTCAGATAAGTGCCGACAAGCACTATATTCCCAATGGAGTCGATGCGAGCAAATACCTCTTTAACCCACAGCGCCGAGAGCAAATCCGTAATGAGCTGGCCATTGGCGCAGACGAGATCGCCATTATCGCCACCCGCAGACTTGTAGAAAAAAACGGGATGATCTATCTGGCTCAGGCCAGCAGGCAGCTTGACGATCCCCGCTACAAATTCATCATTATTGGCGACGGCCCTGAGCACGGTAAAGTTGCCAGTGAATTTAGCAAAAATTGTGGAAATCGCGCAATTTTTCTGGGCAATAAGCGACACGAGGATATTATCGGCTATTACAGTGCCGCCGATATTTCTGTCCTGCCCTCTCTGATGGAGGCCACCAGTATCAGTGGACTTGAGGCGATGGCTTCTGGACTTCCCCTTGTCGGCACTCGGGTTGGTGGCATTCCCGACCTCATCGAAGATGGCTTTAATGGCTATCTTTGTGCACCGAAAGACCCGTCCGATCTGGCACTTGCAATCAAAAGGCTGCTCGGAGAAGACTACCGACAGATGGGCCAGAATTCTCGCAAGAGAGTTCTCGGGCACTTTACTTGGCAGGTGATTGCGCAAAAGACCATGAAGGTCTATTCGTCGCTGCTCTGCTCCGACCAGCAAAAAGTTGGTCAACAGCATTGAACCGTCCTTTCCGGCAAGGCGCTGTGGTCTCGCCCGGGGGCCTCCTGTTTCGGGCTGTCTCTTCTCATCTGGAGCAGAGGCAGCAACCGTTGTGAACCGCATATGATAAAAGTCCTTACGGTATTTGGTACCAGACCGGAAGCCATCAAGATGGCACCTATTGTTTTGGCGCTCGGTAAATCACCGGCCTCCTTTATCAACAAGGTATGCGTCACAGCCCAACACCGGCAATTGCTTGATCAGGTCTTTGATATTTTTGATATTCGCCCTGACTATGATCTCGATATCATGACTGTTGGCCAGGACCTGTTCGAGGTAACCTGCAGCGTGCTCCAGGGTCTGAAGATGGTCATCAGCCAGGAAAAGCCAGAAATCCTCCTGGTCCACGGTGACACGACCACCAGTATGGCTGCGGCTCTTGCCGGATACTACTGTCAGGTACCAATCGTTGGCCATGTGGAAGCTGGTCTGCGCACCCGCAAGAAGTTTTCGCCATTTCCGGAGGAACTTAACCGGACCATCACCGCCAGGCTGGCCGACATCCACTTTGCCCCCACCGGCGAATCCAGGCAAAATCTGCTGGATGAAGGCCTTTCTCCAGAGTCGATACATGTTACCGGGAACACCATTATCGATGCTTTGGAGACCTTGCGCAGGACCATTACCGGTCAGCGGCAGACCGATCTGCGCTCAGCCCTTATTAGCAGCTTTCCGTCATTGGCTGGGCCGCTTAACTCCACATCGAGAAAAATCATCCTGGTTACTGCCCACCGACGGGAAAGCTTTGGCGCAGGCTTTGAAGAGATCTGTCGCGCTTTGCTGGAGATAGCCGAGCGTCACCCCGAATCGGACATCATCTACCCGGTCCATCCCAACCCCCAGGTTCAGCGTCCTGTCCGGCAGATCCTGGCAGAGAAGAAAAGAACCAATATCCACCTGATCGACCCGCTCGACTATCTCTCTTTTCTGTTCCTGATGTTCGAGGCAACGGTGATTGTCACCGATTCCGGGGGCATTCAGGAGGAAGCTCCATCTCTTGGCAAACCAGTCATTCTGTTACGGGAGACCACAGAACGGCCGGAGGCGGTTGCCGCAGGCTTTGTCAAACTTGTCGGGACCAATCGCCGGTTGATTGTCAACCAGACCTGCAGGCTGCTTGAAGACAGCCAGGCTTACCAGGCGATGGTCTGCCGGGAAAATCCCTACGGTGATGGCCTGGCCGCCGAAAGAATAGTGGCCTTGCTGCTCCGACGCGGCAAAAGCCTGAGCGGTGCCTCTCGTGCTCAACCTGGCTGAAGGAGAGTGATGGGTAATGCCAGCAGGTGGCAGGTCAGCGGTGTCTGCTGCCGAGGAAGAGTTTGCGGCTGACCAGAGTGAGGAGGATGGCAAAAAGAGCCGCTGCCAGCCCGAGCAGGACATTGTAAAAGGGCGGTGCGGCGAGGGCGATGCGGATGATCAGGGTGGACAGGGCATAGCCGGAGTTGCGGAAAACCGCGTAAAACGACGGCTGATAGCACTGGGAAAGCAGGACCACCAGAATATCCGAGAGAATCAGCACCGTATAAAAGCCGGTGAGAAAATCGGTATGCGGAATCCCCCGGACGGTGGCGATGGCGCTCTGT
>JAZBOD010000542.1:0-2133 GCA_036350955.1 Desulforhopalus sp.
CCCATTGCTACTATCGATGACATGCAGGGGCTGAAAATCCGTACGCCACCAGTTGCCATCCAGCTTGAGTCTTTTCGTTCCTGGGGAGTAGAACCCCACCCCCTCGCCTGGACTGAGACCTTCAATGCCTTGCAGCAAGGGGTTATTGATGGCCAGGAGAACCCGCATACCGTTAATCGGGATCAAAAATTCTGGGAAGTGCAAAAGTATATTACCGAATTACACTACCTGCTCTGGGTAGGACCGATGCTGGTCAGCGACAGTTGGTTTAATGGACTTGATGCCGATACTAAAGCCCTGGTGGTCAAAGCTGCTCAGGAAGCTGCCCAGTATGAATGGCAATGGGCTGCAGAGCAGGACAGTGTCGCCAAGCAACAGTGTCTGGACAAGGGTATGGAGCTTACGGAACTCACCGACGAACCGGTATGGATGGAAAAAGCCCGTTCAATCTGGCCGCAGTTCTATGACCAGGTCGGTGGTAAAGAGGTGATCGACGAGGCTGTTTCGCTAATGTCACTTTAAATATGTAGCCAGGAGGTATGCTGCCATGTCTGTTCGGCCAGTTGATATAGTGCGGGGAGTATATGACCGCTTTGAAGAGATCTTCTGTGTGACGTGCGTTGGTGTCATGGTGGCATGCCTGATGCTTCAAGCAGGAACCCGCTGGGTCACCGGCGCAGGGGTTGCCTGGACAGAGGAGCTGAGTCGGTTTGCATTTCTGTGGACCGTGTTTTCTGCAGCTGCTCTGGTGGCCAAGCAGGGTGCTCATGTTCGCATCAGTGCACAGTATCTGCTGTTGCCGGTTAAGTATCGTTTATATTTCCGGATTTTTACCGATATCTTGTGGGTAGTTTTCAACCTTTATGTGGCGTGGATTAGCTGGGAAGTTATCCGGGGAGCTTTGGAATATCCGGAACGCTCACCAACCTTGCAGATTGTCCGCGCCTACGTCGAGATGATCATCCCCTGTGGCTTTGTGTTGATGAGTTGGCGGATTATCGAAGGATACTTCATTCGCTGGAAAAACGGGACGATGTATTCCCTGGTTGAAGAGCAGATTGGTACGGGGAGGGAATAGCATGGAAATCTCGGTAATGACCATTGTTCTTATCTCCCTCGGATTATTATTCCTGCTCGGCATGCCGATATTTATGAGCCTGGCGATAGCCTCGATTGTCGCACTGACTTTTGGCGGGTATTTACCGATGTCGGTAATCCATAATTCGATTTTTGATGGCCTGAATATCTTTCCCCTGCTGGCTATTCCCTGTTTTGTCATTGCCGGGACGTTGATGGAGTACGGCAATATCACCAACCAGATCGTTAACGTGGTCAAACAACTCGTCGGTCGCATGCATGGCGGGCTGGGGATAACCACCATTCTTGCTTGCACCTTTTTTGCGGCAATTTCCGGCTCAGGTCCAGGAACGGTTGCAGCTGTCGGTACTATCCTCATTCCCGCGATGGTTCGCAGCGGCTACAGCCGACAGTACGCCGGAGCCGTATCCTCATCGGGTGGTACTATCGGTTTGCTCATTCCGCCAAGTAATCCGATGATTATTTATGCCATCCTGGGCAATGTCTCGGTAACGGCGATGTTTACCGCCGGATTTATCCCTGGCTTCATTGTTGGTATTACCATGAGCACCACTGCATGGCTCATTGCCAGAAAACACGGTTATCGCGGTGACGAAGATACTCCAGCGTTCGATCTGGTGAATTTTCTCAAAACCTGTTGGAAAAGTTTCTTCTCCCTAATGACCCCGGTGGTTATCCTCGGATCGATCTATTCCGGGCTCTGTACTCCGGTGGAGGCGGCCGTTCTGGCCATTGCCTACGCACTCTTTGTCGGAATCGTGGTGAATCGGGCGCTGCGCCCTGAACATATCTACAAATCCCTTCTTGAGGGCGCACTGCTTTCCGGAGCGGTACTGATCATCGTCGGAACTTCAACCTTATTTGGCAAGATTCTTACTTTTGAAGAGGCACCGCAGCGACTCGCCGCTGCGGTGCTGGAGGTCTCCAGTAATCCCCATGTGGTGATGCTGATGATCATCGGCGTGCTTATCGTCCTGGGCATGTTTATGGAGACCCTGTCGACCATCATCATCTTGGTCCCGGTGTTGATGCCGA
>JAZBOD010000543.1:0-5362 GCA_036350955.1 Desulforhopalus sp.
CCACAAAGGGTTTTCGGTGGTGGAAGTCCTCTCCCAGTGCCCAACCCATTATGGCCGGAAAAACAAAGAAGGGGACGCAGTGCAGATGCTTCAGGGGTATAAGGACCACACCGCCAAACTCGGCAGCAAGGCCCTCGCCGAAAACCCCGGGCTGATTCCCCGGGGGATCTTTGTCGATATTGAAAAACCAGAGTACTGCCAGTCCTACGATGCGATCATTGCCCGGGCTGACAAAAGGAAGGCGGCATGAACAGGATCAGAATTGTCTTTTCCGGCTCCGGTGGCCAGGGGGTGATCACCGCGGCAATCATTCTTGCCGAGGCGGCGGTGATCCATGAGGGGAAGAACGCCACCCAGTCGCAAAGCTACGGCGCCGCAGCTCGGGGCGGTGCCACTCGCAGTGACATCATTCTCTCTGAAACGGAGATCAACTACCCCGAGGTAACCCAGCCCAACATCCTCATCTGCCTGACCCAGCAGGCCTACAACAGCTACGCGCCGCTGATCCGTCCCGGCGGTATCCTGCTCAGCGACACCCGCTTTGTTGAAACCACCAGAAAGGTCGATGCCCGACAGATCGAAATCCCCATCTATGCCAGCATCATGGAGGAGATCGGCAAACCGATCGTCTTTAACATCGCCGTACTCGGTGCTCTGCTGGGCATCAAGCCACTGGTTCAGGAGGAGTCCCTGCTGGCGGTGATCAAAGAGCGGGTTCCCGCTGATTTCGTCAGCATGAACAGCGACGCCTTCCAACTCGGCCTGAGCCTTGGCCGGGAGTATCGCCCAGCCTACGCCTGATCGCCTCCCGTGACGTGGCCGCCAGCGGGGGCCACGCCACGGGACCATGCCATCAACACCTGATGGCGAGCACATCAACCAAAGCAACACCAACGACCCGGCCGAGCAGCCGGGGTGGATGGCCAACGGTATGGAAACGGCACAAAAAACCGACACGGTACTCTCTGACACCCTCTCGCCGCTGCCCAACAGCGG
The DNA here is from genome assembly GCA_036350955.1 of Desulforhopalus sp. Taxonomy (GTDB): domain Bacteria; phylum Desulfobacterota; class Desulfobulbia; order Desulfobulbales; family Desulfocapsaceae; genus Desulforhopalus_A. The sequence goes on from JAZBOD010000543.1 coordinate 997, forward strand.
GGCGAGCATTATCAGCAACGCCGAGGCCGCCGGCCTCGATCCCCGCCTGCTCTACGAAGCGGTGATCGACCTCTCCGCCGATGGCCTGCTGACCGCCAACTGCATCAATTTCGCCGCCGGGATTCTCCTCAAAGACCTCGGCCTGCCTCCCTACTTTTTCGCCCACATCCAGAAACCAGCTCTGGTGCAGCTTCTCCAGTCGATCGCCTCGAACATCCGGGTGGTCAATGGCCGTGCGGATCTTTTTGGCCGGGTGGCCAACATTGATTTTGACCTCAGCTACGGTAGCGAGGGGCAACGGGTGCGGATTGCCACCGAAGAGACCCGCGACAGCATGGAGACCATCCTCGAAGAGCTGATCTCCGGCCATCGCCGCGAATATTATTACAGCCCGGAGAGCGGCTACTACACCTATATCATCCGCCCGGAGACAGTCAGGGACTTTCCCCGCGAAGCCTTCAGCAAATCGCGCTTTCTCTTCACCCTGGCCGGTGATTATACCGTCACCCCGGAACCAACCAGAAAACGTTATGAAAAACTTCTCAAGCAGAGTGAGCAGTCGGTTATCCCGCTGATCGAGGTATTCAACCTGCCACAAAGCGGTGAAACCCGGTTGATGTTCCGCTCTGATTTCGAATCGTCGCAACTGCCGATCCTGCGCAGAATTCTCGCCGAGCGCGGATATGTTCTGGTCCGGGCCTACTGGGAACCCTATCTGGCCAAGACCACCGTTCCGTCGTCAATCTGCTCTCTGTACATTCGCGGCGAGTTGACCCGCCGGGATGAAGCCGCTCTGGTCGGAGATCTGCGCAACTTTCTCTCTTTTTCCCTCAGCCCGATCAGCGATCTGTTCCTCAACGGGACAATCAGCTTTCCGGAACTGCTCTTTGCCGGTAACGCCATCGATTTTACCCATCTTTTCATCTTCAAGGAGAGTGAAAACGCCACCGACCGGGAGATCCTCCAGAACCTGGTCAACAAGGACCAGCAGGAGGCCTTTGCCAAGAGGATCCAGGATTCCAACAAATCAACCTACGGGGCGACACTGATCAGCGACACCGTCCGCAAGCACCCTGATCTGCTCCGCCAGCTCTACCAGCTCTTTGCCCAGCGTTTTGAGCCGCGCCGCCAAAAGCCCCTCAGCGCTGACGAACTGGAGAGCCACTGGCAGAGTTTTGATAAACAGGTCAGCAGCCGGTTTATCGACTTTCCGATCGGTGGCGACATCTTCCGGTTCATGTTCAAGATCATCACCTGCACGCTGAAGACCAACTTTTACTGCGAGGAGAAGCGCTCCTTCTCCTTTCGCTTTGACAACCGCATCCTCGACCCGCTGGTCTTCAGCCAGACCGTTTTCGGGATTTTCTTTGTCAACGGCCACTACTCCTGCGGCACCCATCTCCGGGCGGGAGACATCGCTCGGGGCGGGCTGCGGCTGATCCGGGTCTCACGGGCCAACCATGCCAATGAACTGGACAACGCGGTGCTGCTCAATTACGCCCTCGGGCCAAAGGCCCAGCGAATCAAACACAAGGATATCGCCGAAAGCGGCTCAAAGGGGGTGGTCATCCCCCACCCGCCCTATGCCGGTTACGGCCTCGATGCTCTCTACGACTATACCGAAGGGATCCTCGACCTGATGCTCCTCCAGGATGGCTGCATCGTCGACTACTACGGCAAGCCGGAGATGATCTTCTTCGGTCCAGACGAGGGCACCGCCCACTTCATGGATGCCGTAGCCCTCCGCGCCAAAGAACGGGGCTACCCGCACTGGCGCACCCTCACCACAGGAAAGAGCATCGGCATCCCCCATGACACCTACGGCCTGCTTACCGGCGGCGAAACCTTCGCCCTCTACAACCGGGACGAGGCGGGGGTCGAGCTGCAGGTGGACGGGGTGAGCAGAATCACCACCAACGATATGGGCAAAATCTACGCGGAAATCGGCGAAAAGGTGCTGCTCAGTGGAATGACCACTACCTCGATCATGAGCGCGTTCCGTACCCTGATCAGCCACTCCGGGGCTCGGGAAGAGGAACTCAACCTGATGATTTCCGGGGGGCCAGACGGTGATCTGGGGGCCAACCAGATCCAGTGCTATCAGGGGAAAATCTGTCTGGTCATCGATGGCGGCTCGATCCTTTTTGATCCCCACGGCCTTGATAAAAAGGCCTTGTGCCTGCTGGCCTTCCAGCGCAATTCCTCACCCCGCCGCAATTCGCTTGATTATCCGCTGGAAAAACTGAGCAAAGAAGGGTTCATCGCACCCCTCGCCGCCCGGGATATTTCCCTCCCCGATGGCCGAGTGATCGAAGATGGTGCCCTGTTCCACCGCACCTTTCTGGTCAACCCGGAAAACCGGCACCTTCTCAAGCAGGCGAAAATCGGTGCCTTTATCCCCTGCGGGGGTTTCAAAGATACCATCAATCGCAGCAATGTCCGGCAGTTTCTGGCCAACTTTGCCGAACTGCAGTTTATCGTCGAGGGGGCCAATGTCTTCTTTGATGACGGGGCACGGCGGCACATCGCCACCACCACCGGGATCAAACAGATCAAGGACACCACCGCCAACAAGGGCGGGGTCTTCAGCAGTTCGATCGCCGAGGTACTCACCGCCTTTCTCCTCGGCGACGATTACGAGGAGAAACTGCTCAACAATCCCCAGGTTCGCTGGGCCCTGGTCGCCGATATCATGCACCTGGTGAAGAGCTGCTCGGAGCAGGAAACCGAAATGCTTCTCCGCCTCCACGCCGCTGACCCGGAAATCCCCCTCTTCACCCTCTCTGAACAGTCCAGTGAGGCGATTTTTGCTCTGCAGAGTCGTTTTGAAGAGCAGATCGCCGAGATTGTCGCCGACCGGGATCTGACTATTGCGGTGTTGAGCAAGTACGTACCGACCGCCCTGATCGACAGCCTGGGAATGACCACCATCTTGGAGACCCTCAACAGCCCGACTCTGCAAACCTACCGTGACACCATCCTCTCCAAAAAGCTCGCCTCGATGGCCTTCTACCGGTTTGGTGCCGAGTGGGAGACCTTTTTGGGCCAGCTGAAGAAAAATTTCAGCAAGACGGTGCAGCGTGTTGTCAGCTGAAGCAGGGCAATGACCCCCTCCCACTACAGAGGGGATAAGTACCTTTACGAAATTCGTTTCTTAAAAAAGCAAGAAATGAATGTCTCAGGTACTAAAGTGGTGCGTATGACGCACCCTACGACAACTGCAACGGAGGTTGGCAGACTGCCTGGGCTTGCCGGAAGTTGCATCGCAAAAGGCCAGGCAGGCGGGAGAAAAGGGGAGGCAATCAGGGGAAAAAAGACGGCCGCCCTGTTATCTGGGCGGCCGCAATATCGACAGGGCCGGCATTTCTGCCGGCACAAGACGGAAAAAGCGGTCTAGAGCAGACCGGCTTCCTTGAAATACTTCACCGCACCGTCGTGGAGAGGCGCGGAAAGGCCGTCCTTGACCATCTCCTCTTTTTTCAGGTTGGCAAAGGCGGGATGCAGTTTTTGGAACTCATCAAAATTCTCAAAAACTGCCTTGACCACGTTGTAAATCACATCTTCCGAAACTGCGGCTGAAGAGACGAAGGTCGCCCCCACACCAAAGGTTGTCACGTCCTCTTCTGAACCACGGTACATTCCTCCGGGAATGGTCGCTTTCCGGTAGTAGGGCCTCTCGGCGATCAGGGCATCGATCTCCGCCCCTTCCACGGCAATCACTTTGGAGTCACAGGCGGTGGTCGCTTCCTGGATCGAGCCGTTGGGGTGACCGACGACATAAACGATCGCATCAACCTTGTTGTCGCACAGGGCTGCGGACTGTTCGGCGGCCTTCAACTCGGAGGCGAGCCGCAGATCAGCGGTGGTCCAGCCAAATTTTTCCATCACCACATCCATGGTGGCCCGCTGCCCGGAGCCGGGGTTGCCAATATTGATGCGCTTACCGACGAAGTCCTGAATCTTGCTGATTCCAGAATCTGCCCGGGCAACAACCGTGAAGGGTTCAGGGTGGATGGAAAAGACTGCCCGAAGGTCTTTATTGGCGCCGGTGTCGGCAAAACCTTCGGTACCGTTGTAGGCGTTAAACTGGACGTCGGACTGCACAACCCCAAGGTCCAATTCTCCCCCGGCAATGGCATTGACGTTGTAAACCGAGCCACCGGTACTCTCTACCGTACAGCGGATCCCATGGGTTTTACGATCCTTGTTCACCAGACGACAGATTGCACCACCGGTGGGGTAGTACACCCCGGTGACGCCACCAGTGCCAATCGTGACAAATGTCTGGTTAGCCTGGAGATATGCTGGGGCTGCCGTCAGGGCCAGCACACAGCAGGACATCATCGTTACCGCCAGTTTACTCGTC
>JAZBOD010000544.1:0-14598 GCA_036350955.1 Desulforhopalus sp.
ACCCATACCGACTGGCATACCATCGAATTCGAATACTGACCCGAATCAGACTATGGTGACAGCTTCCAAAGAAGAGGAAAGTGGCGGGAAAAGGCCCTATACTGCCAAGCAGGTCCTCCAGAAACGGAGACTTATCCGGCGGGTGGTCCTGGTCTGCATTCTGCTCATTCCCTTTTTTATCTGGATGCAGAGCCTGCTTCTCAAGGGCGAGGTTGAACTGCCGATCAGCAACAATGTGCTGATTTTTGCGCTGATCAATATCAATGTCCTGCTGGTACTCTTCGTCCTGTTCCTCGTGCTGCGGAATCTCGCGGAATTGCTCTTTGAGCGGCGGGTCAACCGCCTCGGCAACAAACTGAAAACCAAACTGATTGCCTCCTTTCTCTCCCTCACCCTGATTCCAACCATCCTGCTCTTTTTTGTCGCGCTGCAATTTGTCTCCACCAGTATGGACTACTGGTTCAATGCCAGTATCGAAGACTCCCTTACCGAATCCCTCAAACTGGCCCAATCCCTTATCCAGGAGAAGGAGGAACAGGTAACCCAGATGAGCAAGGGGATCATCGATCATCTCCAGCAGGTTGACCCTACCGGCGACAGTACGGAAGATATCACCCTCGCCCTGGAAAACATCCTGGCACTGCACCAGCTCAATGGACCGGACAGCCTGACGGTGATCGCCGGTGACCGGAGTCCAGACATCAATGTCCGCGGGCCTCGCCTGCGTAGCGCGGTTTTGCCGCAGATTCCGACAAACGTCCTTGATCGAGTCCGTGCCGACAAAACCGGCGAAACCCTCATCCAGGAGATCAAGGAGGGTGATCTGATCCGAGCGGTAGTCGGGGCGCAACTCGGCAATGGTGGGTATGCCCGGGCAGTACTGGTCACTTCGCAGCTGGTCCACAGTGAACAACTTGCCCGGATGACCAGGATTTCCCAGGGAATCGAAGGCTACCGCCAACTCAAACATTTCAAGGAGCCATTCAAGTTCTGGCTGCTGATCATCCTGCTGATTGTCACCCTGCTGATCGTCTTTGCCGCCATCTGGTTTGGTCTCTATATCTCCCGAGGGATCACCGATCCCCTGGAAAAACTGGTTCTGGCCACCCGAAGGGTGGCCGATGGGGATCTGGAATTTGAGATGGCCCCGGAGTCCAATGACGAAATGGGCCTTCTCGTTGACTCTTTCAACCAGATGACCCTCAACCTTAACTCGAGCAATAAAAAACTGGCCGAAGCCCATAGCGCACTGCAAACCAGTTCCCAGGAATCGGAACAGCGGCGGCGCTATACCGAAATCATCCTCCAGAACGTCTCCGCCGGGGTTATTTCCCTGGATGAAAACGGCCGGATAACCACGATCAACCGCTTTGCCGAAAAGCTGCTCAACATTGACAAAAACCTCTTTATCGGCCTGGAATACCGTCAGGTCCTCCCGCCCTATCAGGCGGCAATAGTCGACGGCTTCATCGACGAGTTGCAGCTGACCGGTAAAATCAGTGTCGAACAGCACATCAAACTCAATGTCCTCGGCAAGAATTACTCTCTGCTGATCAATTTCACCCGACTCGAGGACGAGGAAGGCCGGGCGGTGGGGTTCGTGCTGGTCTTTGACAACCTCACCAAGCTGGAAAAAATGCAGCGCATGGCCGCCTGGCGAGAGGTGGCCCGGCGAATCGCCCATGAAATAAAGAACCCGCTTACCCCGATCCAGCTCTCCGCCCAGCGGCTGCGCCGCCGCTATCCGGCGATTCTTGCCGAGGAAAACAGCGTTTTCGACCAGTGTACCAGCACGATCATCACCCAGGTTGACGAGCTGAAACGTCTCGTGAGTGAATTTTCCCAGTTTGCCCGAATGCCCAAGGTCCAGAAGGCACCGGCTGACCTCTTCGACTTGGCAAAGAAAACCGTGTTCCTCTACCAGGAGGCCCACAAGGCAATTACCTTCACCTGCCGCCTGCAGGAGCCGATTCCGGTATTCAGTTTCGATGCGGAACAGATCAAGCGTTGCCTGATCAACCTGTTGGACAATGCTGTTGCAGTTTTGCCGTATGGCGGTACAATAGAGATCGAACTCAGCCTCGATCCGGAAAAAGATAATGTCTTTCTCAAGGTCTACGACAATGGGCCGGGGATCAGCAAAGAGAACAAGTTGAAACTTTTCGAACCCTATTTCTCCACCAAGAAAACCGGGACGGGCCTCGGCCTGGCCATCATTTCAACAATCATTTCTGACCATAACGGCTACATCCGGGTGCAGGACAACGAACCCTGCGGGTCAGTATTTATCATCGAGTTACCGCTTTTCGACAGACAGTGAGCAGGTCTCGTTCTGGGTCGATGCCGGTGACATGCCTTTGCATCCTCCTGCCAGAAAACCCGTGCAGAGAGAGTCATGAGTAAACGGATTCTGATTATCGACGACGAAGTCTCCATCCAGCAGACCCTGGCAGGGATTCTCGAAGATGAGGGTTTCACCTCGATTGCCGCCAGCTCTGCTGAGGAAGGTCTGGAACTCCTCGAGGGGATAAACATCGACCTGGTACTGCTCGATATCTGGCTCGGTGACAATATGGACGGGATGACCGCCCTGGAAAAGATCCGCGAACGGTTCTCCATGCCGGTGATCATGATTTCCGGCCACGGCACTATCGAAACCGCGGTTCAGGCAACCCGCAAAGGTGCCTTTGATTTTGTTGAAAAACCCCTCTCCTACGATAAAATCATCCTCGCCATCACCAACGGCCTGCGCTTCGCGCGGTTGGAGCAGGAAAACCTTCTGCTCCGGCAGGGGGTAAAACAAAAATCGATCCTCACCGGCGAATCCGAGGTGATCAAAGCCCTCAAAAAACAGATTGAAATGGTCGCGCCGACCGATGCCTGGGTGCTCATCCGCGGTGAACACGGCACCGGCAAGGAGCTGGTGGCCCAGTCTATCCACCGTTTTTCCAAGTCTTCCGATCAACCGATGATTGAAGTCAACTGCGCCGCCATCCCGGAAGAGCTTATCGAATCGGAACTGTTCGGCCACGAGAAGGGTTCCTTCACTGGCGCCCATATCAGTAAACGCGGAAAATTTGATCAGGCCGACGGGGGGATTCTTTTCCTAGATGAGATTGGCGATATGAGCCTCAACACCCAGGCAAAAATCCTCCGCATTCTCCAGGAACAGAAATTTGAACGGGTTGGGGGGAGCAAAACCATCAAAGTCAATGTCCGGGTGCTGGCGGCGACCAACAAGAATCTCGAAGAGGAAATTGAAGCCGGCCATTTCCGGGCGGATCTCTTCTGGCGGCTCAACGTTGTCCCGATCCACGTGCCACCGCTTCAGGACCGGCTGGATGATATCCCCCTGCTGGTCCACGCCCTGATGCAGGAGATGATCAGCAAAGGGCTCAAGCAGAAAAAATTTTCAGCAGATGCCTACCAGGCAATGATGGCGCATCGCTGGCCGGGGAATGTCCGTGAACTGCGCAACTTTGTTGAACGGCTGGTGATCATGTGCCAGGAGCCAGAGATCACCGCGACCCAGGTCCGGATGTTTCTCAGTCCGGCCCAACCCGACCCGGCAACCACCGGCAACGGTACCCCGCTGAGCGGGATGTTTGGTGTCGATTACAAGACCGCCAAAAAAATCTTTGAACGGGAATATCTGCTGCAAAAACTCCTGCAAAACGACAACAATATTTCGAAAACCGCCGAACAGGTCGGCCTGGAGCGGAGCCATCTGCACAAGAAACTGAAAACCTACGACATAATCCACTGATCTTTGCCGCTTCCCCCAGGGAGGCACCATCTGCCAACCACCCGACAACAGCCCCACTCAGAGAGGAGTTCACCATGGTCTTTCCCGAATACCGTCCGAGACGCCTGCGCAAAAACCCCGTATTCCGTGCCCTGATCCGCGAAACCCGACTCTCTGCCGACGGGCTGATCTATCCCCTGTTCGTCATCCCCGGAAAGAGCCGCCGGGAAGAGATCCCCTCAATGCCGGGAGTCTTCCGACTGACCGTTGATCTGCTTGCCGCTGAGGCCAAAGAGTGCCTGGCTCTTGGGATCAACTCGGTCATCCTCTTTGGTCTGCCGGAGAAAAAGGATGGAGTCGGCTCGGGAGCCCACGCCAAAAACGGCATCATTCAGACCGCCATCAGAGAGTTGAAGAATCGGGTACCGGAACTGCTGGTGATCACCGATGTCTGCCTCTGCGAATATACCGACCACGGCCACTGCGGCTGCATCATCGATCAAGATGTGGACAACGATGCCACCCTGGAGATCCTCGCCAAAACCGCCCTCTCCCACGCCGAGGCCGGTGCCGACATGGTTGCTCCGTCGGACATGATGGACGGCCGGGTTTCAGAGATCCGCGGAGCCCTCGACGAAAGCGGTTTTGAATCGATCCCGATCATGGCTTACGCGGTGAAATACGCCTCGGCTTTCTACGGTCCGTTCAGGGAGGCGGCCGACTGTGCTCCGAGTTTCGGTGACCGGGCCAGCTACCAGATGGACCCAGCCAACAGCCGGGAAGCGCTGCGCGAGGCCACCCTTGATGTCGACGAGGGCGCCGACATTATTATGGTCAAGCCCGCCCTGGCCTATCTCGATATCATTGCCCGGTTGCGCGAGGAGTTCGACCTGCCGGTGGCCGCCTACCAGGTCAGCGGCGAATATGCGATGATCAAAGCCGCTGCGGAAAAAGGATGGATCGACGGGGAACGGGTGATGGCTGAGAGCCTGCTGGCAATCAAACGGGCCGGAGCGGACATCATTATCACCTATTTCGCCAAACAGATGGCCAGTCTGCTCAGCAGGCGGGGCTAACCGGCTGTTCGAACAGCGTTGCCCTCTGACCGGGCCCGGCGCCACCACCACCAGAGGGCACAGGTAAACACCACCCCGGCGCCATCAGCGAGCAGATCGACAAGATCCGGCTGTCGGCCGGGCACCAGTGACTGGTGCAGTTCATCGCTGATCGCGTAGAGAATAGACCACAGGGCGGTCAGGACAACGGCCCTGGCGGGGCGCCGGAGACGGCGCTCCGGCCCCCAGCCATGGAGAACCGTTGCCGCAAGAACAGCATAGGCGACAAAATGGGCAAGCTTGTCAATCCCCGGCAGTTGCGGCAGGGGCAGCTGCTCTGCGGGTTGGTGGGAGAGAAAAAAAATGGTTCCCATAACCACGGTCATGGGAACCAGACGAAACAGGGCACTCGCCATGATCAGCTCCCGCTTTGATTCTCCTGCGGCGGGGGAAGGTGCACCTTCTGCAGCTGCTCTCGGCTGAATTTTTTACGGATCCGCCGCATCGCCGCGTTCAGTTCCCGGGTGGGCGCGTCGGCCAGAACCGTGATGGTTTGATCCAGATAGGCCTGCAGGTGGAGCTGACGGTTTTCCACCTGGTAGGTATGGCTCCAGTTGATCTCTATGGTTTCGCTGTTTTCATCGATCGGTGCCTCAAGGGCAACCCCAGCACGGGCCACCTGGACGGCATCGCACTCGGTCATCTCCAGCAGCCAGGCATCACCGGCCCTGCTGCTGAAAAAGAAGAAAACCCCCAGTTCCCGGTGCCCGACCCGGCCGGCAACGGCATCGTCCTGAATCCGCTGCACACCGCTCATCAGCGATATCTTTGCCTGTTGCTCCGGGGTCGCTGGCGGGGCCACCTTGCCCTCGCGCAGCACCTGGGCGCAGCAGTGCTTGAATTTTTTCCCACTACGGCAGGGGCACTGCTCATTTCGACCGATTTTTGCCATCTCGCCCACCTATCTGGTTCAGAAAATCAGGAGCATTTACTGTAGCCACAGTCATGGCAGGTCTCGCAGCCTTCTTCAAAACGGAGTTGACCGCCACATTCCGGACAGAGCGAGGCAAAGCCCGCCTGGGTCCCGGCCATGAACGACTTGAACAATTTGCTCAATTGCGCCGGCAGATCTAGCATGTGCCCGCTTGACCTGTCAAGTTGTTTGATGATTTCGTCCATCGGCACATTAAAGCGCAGGGCAAGCGACACCAGGCGACAGGTGGTGGTCCACATCGTGGACTTGTCTTTGAGGTCAACCCGGTTGTCAAAGGGAAATTTGGCAAAGACCTCCATCGGTTTTTCATTTTCATCAAAGCAGACAATGATATAGACCGACTTCTGGTGCTGATCCTTGACCCGGTAACGCTTGGCATCAAGGGTATCGGGAAGGATCTGCTTAACTGGACCATACTCGGAGACCATTGCGGTATTTTCGGAGCGGGCAGACTCACCGCTGTTGAGGACCTGGTTGTCTCGTGAACCGTCACGGTAGACGGTGAGTCCTTTGCAGCCAAGGCGGTAACCGGTGAGATAGGCAAGGCGAACCTCTTCCCGGGTGGCGTTATTGGGGAGATTGATGGTTTTCGAAATCGAACTGTCAACCCCGCTACGCTGGAGGATTCCCTGCATGGCGATATGGTCTTCGGGGCTGATATCCTGAGCGGTGCGAAAAATCTCCTGCCACTTGAGCGGGATTTCCGGGTGACCGATCACCGTACCGCTGTCGGCAACCCGGCTCATCAACTCATCGGAATAGAACCCCTCACTTCGGGCAATCTTCTCAAAGAATTTATTGACCATGATCAGCCGGTCTCCGTCCATGACGTGTTTGACCATCACAATCGAAAAATAGGGCTCACAGCCAGAAGCGCAGTCGGCGATCATCGATACTGTGCCGGTGGGCTGAATCGATGTCAGGGCTGCATTGCGTCGCGGACGGTAGGTGTTGTACTGCGGATCGTAGGCGGGGAAAGGTCCTTTGCTCTCGGCAAGTTCCGCGGAACGTTCCTCCGCCGCGTCACGGATAAACTGCATCACTTTCGCGGCAACCTTGCGCCCTTCCTCACTGCCGTAGGGGGTCTCCAGCTGAATCAACATATCATGGAGCCCCATGATGCCCATCCCGATTTTCCGGGTTTTCAGGGTCATCTCCTCGATTTCCGGAATCGGAAAACGGTTGCAGTCAATCACATTATCGAGAAAGTCTGTGGCAGTGCGCACCACCTGCTTGAGCCTTTTGAAATCAATCTTGCCGCGGCTGACGAATCTGGCCAGATTGACAGAACCGAGATTACAGCTCTCGTAGGGCAGCAGCCACTGCTCACCGCAGGGGTTGGTCGCTTCAAAGTCGCCAAGTTGGGGGGTCATGTTATCTTTGTTGGCCGTGTCGATGAACAGCACACCCGGCTCACCATTGTGCCAGGCAAGATCGATAATCTGTTCAAAAACCATCCTGGCGTTGAGGCGCCGTACCACGTCGCGGGTTGACGGTTCGATCAGTTCATACTCCTCATCGTTCTCCACCGCCTGCATGAAGATATCGGTAATCCCGACACTGAAGTTGAAGTTGTTGAATCTGCTCTGGTCCTCTTTGGCTTTGATAAAATCGAGAATATCCGGGTGGTCGATCCGCAGGACCCCCATATTCGCCCCTCGGCGCTTGCCACCCTGCTTGATAGTTTCAGTTGCGGCATCAAAAACTGCGGCAAAGGAGAGCGGACCGGAGGCAACCCCTTGCGTCGAACGGACCGAAGCGTTTTTCGAGCGTAACCGGGAAAAGGAATATCCGGTCCCGCCACCGGTTTTATGGACCAGAGCACCATTGCGAATCGCCGAGAAAATACCGTCCATCGAATCGGCAACTGGCAGGACGAAACAGGCGGAAAGCTGACCAAGATCGGTTCCGGCATTCATCAGGCAGGGGGAATTGGGGAGAAAATCAAGCCGGTAGATCATGTTGAAAAAATCTTCGCGCAGCTGCGGGTACTCCTTACTCTGCCGGTCAACCTCAGCTATTGCATCGGCCACCCTTCGGGCGAGGGTCTCCCAGCTCTCGGTGATGTTGCCTTCCCCGTCTTTCAGATAGTAGCGCCGGGCGAGCACCGTTTCGGCAGTAGCGGTCAATTCCTGTTTAGTCACATCAGGTGTCATGAGTACCCTCTTCAAAAAAAAGATTGACCGCCGCAACAATGTCGACAGTCCAGTTAATGGACCTTGGTGCGCAATGAATTGCTCTCTGGTCAAATACCGCAGCTAGGCCAAACCTGCGCAGATCGGTACGGCGGCCTTCGTCAATCCGGCTGAAGCGCTGACTGAGACCGCATGAAGAAACCGACGTTACAGCGGATCCAGACCCTGCGCCGCAGCCGTTCACCAGCGGTGGTTATACACCACATTTATGGTGACCTCAACATCATTCTACTACCTGTAGTGCTCATTTTCAAAAACTGGCGCTATAATGCGAGGTTCACAGGAATGATGATTTTTCAAGAAAAAAAAGGGGCGGAAATTACTTTTTTGCGGAGATCGACAAGAGAGGGCCGAGGAGCGGCGGACAACCGCCGAGATGGCGGGAAGAGGAGCGACAGATCACCACGAAGGGTAGCGCTGTTATAAGAGCAATGCCCCAAAAGTAATCGGGTCAGATGGAGAGCCCGGTCCAGAATGTACCGGTTTGCCAGGCAACGGACAGCAGAGGTCAGGCCGGGTTACCCGGTCTCTCCTGGCCGGGGGAGCGATTGCTCCCCCGGAACCAAGAAATGCAGTTCTTCCTGGAGCCATTTGCAAAACAATCTTTTCGCCCAAACTCGGGGTTAGGCTCAAAATTTTGTCCTCGGAATATCAATTCTCTACCTGTGGCAAAATTTTTCACCTGCCTTGATCTTGAGCGAAAATCTCAGTTTTGTAAAAGGCTTCCCGGCAAGGTCAATTTCCGGCAGAGACGCAAACCGGGATCGGGGGCTAGAACCGGAGTCGCAGCCCAAGGCCAACCCTGCCAAAATCAGCAAAATCCCCAAGTTCATCCGGGGCGGAGCGGACTTCAAGAAACAGACTCCCGTTAAACGCCTCCGGTTCACCAAAGACCCGAGCACCAAGACCGGCGATAAGGTCGAGCTGACTATCCTCCGCATCGTGGTCACTGTCGCCGTTGGTCAGCCAGGCACCGACACCGAAATGGGTGAAGTAGCGCTGGCCAAAAGAGTACTCGCCGAGCAGATCAAGGATTCCGGCCGATCGGCCATCCGAGCCATGAATCCGTGGAGCCCAGCCGACCATGCCAAGAACGGAGAAATCCTCGCTCAGGCGATATTCCAGACCTGCCCGACCAAAAAGGTAGGTCGCCGGATCCCACTGATAAGAGATTCCGACATCTGCAATTGGGCGGATTCTTTTCACCCCTTCAACGACTTGGGTACAGGCGGCGGAAGTCGCTTCGGCACCATCGTTGTCCACCACCGTAACCTGCAGGGTATTGGTCCCACAGGGCAAGGCAACACTACTGAGCAGCACGCCACCTTCAATCACCTGTTCGCTCAACACCTGCCCCTGGGAGTCGATAAAGGTAATCTTCTTTTTGACGATAGTGCCGTCCGGATCACTCGAAGCTGTCGCATCAACGGCTACCATCTCCCCGCAAAAAGCGCGGATCGGTGCTACCGTCGCCGCACACTGCGGTGACTGGTTCGGTGGAGGCAGGACCGGCGCCGGAGCGACAACCGGTTGAGGCACCGGCCGTGATCCCATCAGAGCAACATTACCGCAGGCCAGTGGAATCACAAAGGTGTGGATTGAGCCCTGGTGTTCAATGTCGAACTGAAATCCTTGAAACGGAGTTTCGTTGGCCCAGGTGACATCCTTGGCGATCTTCACACTTCCCTTGCCCTTCTTTTTATAAAACATCCACTCAAACCATGAGCCATTGGGAAAATCCACCACCTCAATGGTTGTGGTAAAAACCTTTTCCATGAAAGGCTGGTAAAGCTCGGCTCTCTCAGCGAGTTCGAAACCCTTTTTCACCTCCTGGTCATTATTATGAAGCATTGCCAGCAGATCTTCGGCGGAGGTGAGAGGCGGCTGATGGAAGGGGCTCCTCCCCATCTCCGTCAACACCGTCGCCGCCTGGACACCGCTCACTGCCAGTATCATCACCAGGGCAATGACCCACAGCACAACCCCTCTCTTGTTCAACATAATATTTCCTCCCTCTCTGAGAATATAAAGCTACGGCAAAAGTGTACCGGTCGTACGTCGGCCTGATTGTTCTCTAAAGATTCGTAATCTACCATAACCTCAGGTATTTTTCCAGTAAATGATTTAACGGATGGTACAAAACCTCCGGGTAACCATAAAATTTCAAATTGTTATACGTACCCTTGCTCTTGTATTTTGGTCTGACGAATCCGCCAGGAGTACTCCAGTCGCTCCACCCCATCGACATTTCATCAAGGAACGATCGGCACTGACTTGACAGCACCTCTGCTCACGGCTATCCTCCCCCGGCCAAGGAGCGAGACACCAACACTCCGGTAACATTCACCAAGAAGCCAACCAGGAAAAAATCATGTCGGAACCCGCCGCAGTATTGCCCACTAACCGGGCTCTCAACTTTGCCATCGCCAAGTGGTCGATTTTTGCCATCCTGATTCTCACCTACATTCTCGTCTACTTTCACCGGATGGCCCCAGGCGTCGTTTCGGAATACCTGATGAGCGCCTTTCACACTACCGGCACCCGGCTGGGGACACTCTCGGCAATCTATTTTTTCGTTTACGCCTGCATGCAGATCCCCTCGGGAGTACTCGCCGACACCCTCGGCACCAGGGTCTCGGTGGTCGCCGGGAACACCATCGCCGGTGTCGGCTCCATCGTCTTCGGGATGGCCAACAGTTTCGAAACCGCCTGCATCGGGCGTTTTTTCGTCGGTCTTGGCGTCTCAGTGGTCTTCGTCAGCATCATGAAAAGCAACAGCCTGTGGTTTCACGAACGGGTTTTTGGCCTGTTGAGCGGTTTAACCCTGTTGATTGGCAACCTTGGCTCAGTCCTCGCAGCCGGCCCCTTCGCCTCCCTGCTGCTGATCTCCTCATGGCGAACGGTCTTTGTCGGCATTGGCATCTTCTCGCTCATCCTCGCCGCCGCCTCTCTGCTGCTGGTCAGAGACCGCCCCGAAGACCTCGGCTTTACTGCACCCAATGCTCGCCAGTGCAACAGCGCCCCGCTCCTCGGCGGCAACTGGCTGCATAACCTGCGGACGGTGATTCGCGTACGCAGACTCTGGCCCGGTTTTTGGGTGCAGTTCGGCATGGTCGGTGGACTCTACACCTGGATGGGGCTCTGGGGTATTCCCTATCTCCGCGATGTGCACGGCCTGGATCGCTCCTTCGCCGCCGACCACATCACCGCCATGCTGGTCGCCTTTGCTTTTGGTGCTCTGTTCTTTGGTTGGTTTTCCGACCGGCTCGGCCAGCGGCGGATCATTCTCATCGCCTCTGTCCTAATCTATCTCCTTTCCTGGCTCTGGCTGCTCTACGCTCCCTGGTCTCCCGGGCCAGGCGGGCTGCTGCTCTTTGCAGCAATGGGTTTTGCCGGGTCCGGCTTCGTCCTCACCTTCGCCGCGGCCAAGGAACTTATCCATCCCAATTTGGCCGGAATGGCTGTGGCGGTGGTCAATACCGGCTGCTTTGCCGGCACCGCCCTCCTCCAGCCCCTGTTCGGCTATCTTGTTGACCTCACCTGGAACGGCACCATCCAGAACGGGGCTCGCGTCTATGCGGCAGGCGATTATCAGAACGGTTTTTGGGTGGTACTCGCCTTTGCCTTTCTCGCTCTCGCCGCCGCTTTTCTGCTTCAGGAGACCTGGTGCCGCAATATTACCGTGGCAAATCCCGATTCTGGCCCGGATCGACGAGAATGAAAAGCGTTGCCACCCGGCAAATTTGTTGCCGATTTTCGGCCAAAAGCGTATGCTTGCAGCCAGCGATTTCCAGGAGTGCCCTGCTCGGCACTTCCTGCTCGGCACGAAGTCATTGACCCAACCCGGTCTGGATCTGTCAGCCTATCAGGGTTGGCAAACGCAGCTCCCTTCAAAACAATGCACGGGAGAGCCATTTGCAAAACAATCTTTTCGCCCAAACTCTGCGGTATGCGCAAAATTTTACCCTCGGAATATCAGCTATGCCTGTGGTAAATTTTTCACATGCCTTGATTTTTAACGAAAATCCCCGTTTTGCAAAAGACTCTGGAGGACTTTTTTCGTCAACACCATGGAGAAACCGTAATGAAATGCATCAGAAATTTTGTGGCGATGCTGCTGCTCCCGGGTCTCGCCATCTTGAATAGCCCGGTCACCGCCCTGGCTCAAACCGAAACGGCGATGACACCGTCTACCGCAATAGTTCACACCCCGCTAAAGAGTGTGCCGTCCGGCCAGCGTATCCCCGTGTCCGTTCAGGTAAAAGATCCCCAGGGCATCGACCTGGTACGGATCTATTTCAAGGGCGTTGATGGTAACGACTACAGTTTCGTTACTCTTGATCCGAGCCCGGAGGCGATCCGCACCGGGATAATCACCAGTGGCGAATTTTCTGGAAACCTACCGGCGCCGGCCAGGGATGCCGGGTGGGTTGATTACCTTTTTCTGGTGAAAAACTCCGATCAACTGGTGGTCAAATCACAGAACTTTACTGTCTCGGTGGCTCCCGTCACAGACGATGCGGATGTGGCGGAAGAACCACTCAAAGTTTTCACCGAACTCGACCAGCTGCCGGAAATGATTGTCGGCTTTTCCGATAATCTTATCTACGCAAGTAGCGAACCTGCTCACCGATACGGCATCGTTGCCGGCCTCTCCCCGGCTGCCGGCCCGGCGCCCACTGAGGCAATTTCCGGCGGTACGGTAGTGGCATCTACCGGTCCCGGGGAAGTCAACGCCATGCTCCTTGGTGGTCTGGCTCTGGCGGCCCTGGTTGGCGGCGGCCTGGCCCTGGCCGGAGGGGGCGGAGGCAGTTCTTCCTCTGAACCTGAACCGGAACCGGAACCGGAACCAGAACCGGAACTCTGCCCCTATGCTGGAAACTGGATCGGCAGCTATAGCGAAGCTGACTGCGAATCCGGCGTTTCGGTTCAGGGGAGTTGGAACGGCACGGTCAACAGTGACTGCTTTCTGACCAGCAACGATTCGACCCGGGGGACAACCTATTTTCAAGGCCAGATAAACCCGAACACCGGCAACGCCAACCTAGGCGGGATCACCGATGCCTGCGACAATACCCTTACCGCGGTAAGCACGTTCAGTGGAAGCCTGATGAACGGGACATACCAGGGAGGAACCATCGGCAGCCTCGCCGGATCCCGCCGCTGAGCTGCCGGCCTGCAGGACGGGGCATCTCTACTTTTCCTGGATTGATCTTGCCTGAAGCGGGCTGGCGGTCTCTCTGCATTGGCTGTGAGCAAACGGCGTTTACTGCTGCAGGCTTCGCCGGTTTTCCTAGCGATAGTCGGGTTCAACGATGGATTTTCCCCTTCAGGTACACTCTCATGTTCGGTACCCTGGTTAACGCTGCAGCGATCATCGCCGGCAGTCTTCTCGGCCTCCTCTTCAGTCGAGGCATCCCGGAAGAGTACAAAGAAATAATCCTCAATGCAGTCGGGCTTTCGGTCCTGCTGATCGGCATGAAAAGCGCCCTGCTTTCCGACAAGCTGATGGTCGTCATTTTCTCGATCATTATCGGGGCGATTCTTGGTGAGGCACTGCGCATCGAATACAGACTGGCCGCTCTGGGAGCCTTTCTAGAGCGCCGGGTAGCTGCCAAATCAAGTGATACCAGCTCGTTTGCCAGGGGTTTTGTCACCGCCAGCCTGGTTTTTTGTGTCGGCTCAATGGCCATCGTCGGCGCACTGGAGAGCGGCCTCACCGGCAATCACCAGACCCTGCTTGCCAAATCGGTACTCGATGGGGTAACCTCAATTGTCTTTGCTTCGGCAATGGGTCTTGGGGTGCTGTTCTCCGCCCTGGCGGTCTTGATTTACCAGGGCCTGATCACCCTGACCGCCGTCTTTCTGAAAAATTTTCTGGTTGCCGAGACCATCACCCAGATGTCTTCGGTGGGGGGGTTGTTGATTATGGCAATCGGCCTGAATATGTTGAAAATAACCGCTATCCGGGTCGGAAATCTGATCCCGGCGATTTTTCTCCCTCTGCTCTATTTTGCCCTGCTCCAGGCGCTCGATTGAGCGAGAAATTCCTAATTGACAGGTAATTCTGCCTGAAGGACAAGGCATGTCAGACAAGCCACAAAAAAATTCCCTGCTCTGCCCAAACTGCCGAAAACTGATCAGCCGATCGGTGCCGGCCTGTCCTTTTTGCGGCCTGCGCCATCCAGCATCCCGGTGGAAAAGCAGTCTGCTCCTTGCCGGAATATCCGACAGCGATCACCTGGTCAAAGTACTGATTACTGTCAACGTGCTGATGTTTGGCCTGTCTCTGCTTATTGACCCGCGAAGCAGTGCTCTCTCGGTCAGCCCGTTCCAAATGCTGTCACCCAGCAGCCAGAGCCTTTTCGTGCTCGGTTCAACCGGCACAGTCCCGCTTTTCCACCTCGACCGCTGGTGGACTCTGATCGCCGCCGGCTTTCTCCACGGCGGCCTTCTTCATCTGGTTTTTAACATGCTTGCCCTGCGTCAACTCGCCCCACTGGTCTGCATGGAATATGGTGTCAGCCGAACCATCGTCATCTACAGTCTCGGCAATATTGTCGGTTTTTTCCTCTCTGGGCTGGCCGGAGTCAACTTTACCATTGGCGC
>JAZBOD010000545.1:0-4398 GCA_036350955.1 Desulforhopalus sp.
AATCATAAAGCCTGGATCTTTTGGTACATGCCTGAAAACCGTTACCGATTTCAACTGCGCCATCACCAGTAAGTGCCTTGATCAAAGAGGTTTTTCCGGATTGCGCTTTACCTAATAACCAAAAAACCGGAATTGGCAGGCGCTGCTTTACCGCGGATATTTTCGCATCAATATTGTGCGCTTTGGGGTTAAACAGCGCATTGCCTAAGCCTTGCCAGGTCCAGTTGCCGAGGAGGTTCATGGCGCTTTCTAAAAAACCTGTGGGTTTTCTGGAATTGTCCAACTTGAGGTCGAGTTGGTTCATCACCTTTGGGCTGGCGACGGCGTAAACCCTGTCCACCCGCACCCTGTTAAGGTACTCTGGGGTGGCGCAGGGTCCTCAAAGATAGTCAAGAAATGGACGGCATGCAGAGAGGGACAAGCGGTTATCACGGGAGCAGATGCACATCTCCTGGACAACCCTGTTCGCCGCCGAACAATGGTCGCAGAGGTGGAATGTTGGGGTGATCTGGACAACTCTTGGGCGACCGGGGGCCTGGCCCTTTTTTGCACGCTATAAACCTAGTTCCCGGCCTTTACCAGGTGCGGCGCCCAGAAAAGGATATTCTCCCTTTCATACTCTGCCCAGAACTGTTCGCCACTCCACTCTCGAACCTGGTCGAGATAGCCGTAGCGCATCACCTTGAAACTGATGGCGCTTTCGTCATCAAAGGCATCCGAGTCAAAGAGGGTTATCCCCTGATAGGGAGTGAGACCCAGGTATGTCCACTGGGTATCGCCGACCCGGTATACGACATGGGCCCCCTCCGGGTCGGTATGGATTTTCAGGTTCACCGCTTCCTTTGAGGCACAGGAAACCAGGGTCGTCAAAACCAGACACATCCCGGCCATTACGGCCATCCGTGCGAAAAATATGTTCATCACAGCCATCCTCTCTGCAGTTATTCTTTTTCCAGCTCACCGTAAACCCCGATGGCATTGATTTTCGCCTCTTCTTCTGAGGGGTGCCTTTTGTTTATCCAGAACGAACTTATCGCTGAATTGTAGCCCTTTTTCCTCAACTGGACGGTAACCTGCTCCATAGAGTCGCCGCGCCAGACGACGGTTGCCGGGGTCTTGCCAAGATTGGTGTTGTCCTTGAGGTTGACAATTTCCGCCCCAGGTGGGTTGCTGTCAATTGTTGCCGCACCATACTGCACTTTGGCACAGCCGGAAGTGGCGAGCACGGCCATACATGCCACGGCGATAAACAGCATTTTCCCGTTATCTTTCAACCAGTATCGCTTCATTGGTCTCCCTTTGGTCAATGGTGACGAGCACATATTCTGTGAATAATTGCTGAATTACCGAAACGATATATGAACCATAGCCACGCTCTTTTGCAAGACTATTTTGCCGCTCAGCTCTCACTTTACCATGCCATCGTGCAGTTTGGGCACCTTTAGCCTTTTGCCGGAGCGGCCAACGGCACGAAGCGGCCGTGGGGCCAGGACGGCCCGGAGATCGGCGCGCCCAGGTTGTAGCGCACCAGCCGGTTGCGCAACTCGAGCAGCTGGTCGACCAGTTGCCCCTCGACTGCGGCATAGGCCTCTTCGTCGACAACCCTCTTGACAACAATGCCGAGCAATTCGGTAATCGCATTGCCCACCGAGTTCTGGCTGATGGTGACAATCAGCCGTCCCTTGTCGTCGCGGTAGAGCAGCTGCTTGTAGGCCGGTTTCCAGCGAATCTGGTTGGCAAACATCGGGTCTTCGAGCACCTGCAGGCGGAGCATCCGGGCGGCCTGATGAAACTGGTCGCTGAACAGGAGGATATCGGCAATCCGCCCAGGAAAGGCGGCATCGGCGGGAATCCTGGTGGTGCCGGTGGCCACCAGGGAGAAGAGGGCGCTGTAAAAATCGAGAAACCCTTTGAGGACCATATCGTACTCTTTCCAGAACTGGCCACGGTTCAGAGCAGCGGCGCCGCCGACCACCTCCCAACTGGGCAGCCCCTGGGGATAGGCGGTAATCGCCAGTTTACATTCGTCGGACGGGATGGGGCGAAGCACTTCAAGCTCCAGCACATCGAGGAAGCGGAGGTAGACCTCACTCAAATAGTTCAAAAACAGGCCATGGTGTCCGCTGTCGGTCAGGTTCGGGTTGTCTTCGGCGGCATGTGGTGCTGCCGCCAGCTGCGAATTGGCAAAGACCATGAAATGGTTGTGGATCATCCGGATACTCGGCACCCCCGATTTGTTCAAGGGCCAGGTGGCGTCAAGGCTCGCTTCACCGCAGAATACCAGGTGTTCAGCAGGGTCGGGGTACTTCTCCAGCATATAGTCAAAAACCACCTTGGTCATCCGGCTGAACACCAGGTTTTCGTCCCGGGAGAGCTGGTCGCGGCGGACAGGTCTGCCCATCGGGTCGAGAATCTGCTGCGAAGTATCAAAAATAATCGAGGTGTCAAAGAGGTTGGAATGGCCGATTGCCTTGCGGTAGAGGAGAAAGCCCTCAGGCGAGCGGAGCAGCCCGTTGTCCCGGGCGAGATGGCGGAGGTTGCACGGGCTGTTGAAAAACTCGGTGGGGGCGATACCCGGGGGGATCTCCAGGGGGATCTGCCGATGGGGCGTGGTTATTTCTCGAGGTGCGCCGGTGATCATGGTTTACCTTTTCGGTGGTTTTCGGTTGGGTGCCGGGGTGGCGTGGTACGTTTACGGTCTCTGTCTCAAAAGTTCTCTTTCATGCATCTCGGGCAGCAGCCGTGGGAAACAAAAGTTCCCTCCTGCCGGAGGAGATACTCCTCAATCGGCAGCCATTTTCCCTTACCGGGCAGCGTGCCACTGTCATCGCGGATGCTTTTGCAGTACATGCAGATCGGCAGAATTTTTTCGTACATAGCCAGTTTGCGCTCCACTTCCTGTTTGTGCAGGCATTTTTCCAGGCGGAGCAGCAGCTCGTCGACATCACAGGGTTTGAGCAGGTAATCGTCGGCACCGAGGCGCAGCGCCTCAATTGCGGTGGCCAGATCGCCATAACCGGTCAGGATGATGCTGCAGATATCAGGGGTCTGGGCTTTGGCCTTCTCGAGGAGTTCGATTCCGCTGATCCCCGGCATAACCAGGTCGGTGACCAGCGCGTCAAAGCGTTGGCCGGCGAGGATCGCCAGAGCCTCTTCACCGCTGGCGGCGGTGCCGACCTGGTAGCCGGCATGGCTGAAGAAGCTTTTAAAGGTGTTGGTGATGCTTGGTTCGTCGTCGATCAGCAGTATGGCTTGGCCGGTCATCCCGCCCCCCTTTGAATCGGCAAAATTACCGAGAATGTTGCCCCTTTTCCTGGTTCACTGGCGAAGATAATCGTCCCGCCGTGGTCCTTGACGATACCGTAACTCACCGGCAGCCCCAGTCCGGTTCCTTTCACTTCCGGCTTGGTGCTGAAAAAAGGCTCAAAGATATGTTCCTGGTCTTCAGGGGCAATCCCTGTGCCGGTATCCTGGACAGTGATGCGAATATTCCCATCCTCTTGTTTGGTCTGCAGGGTGATGGTCCCGCCGCTCCTGCAGGCATCGGCAGCATTGCTCAGGAGGTTGAGGAACACCTGCTTGAGCTGATCGGCCACCCCGGAAATCTTTGGCAGCTCGTCGGCGAACTTTTTGACGACGCTAATCTTTCGGTTTTTCAGCTCCTTGTTACTCAGGGCGAGGATGCTCTCGAGGGTGGTGTGGATATCGACCGCGGTTCTTTTCCCGGAGGTCGGCCGGTGGAAATCCTGGAGATTTCTGATCAGATCGCGCATTCTGACGCATTCATTCAGCGCCATGGTGAGCATCTGCTCATCCTCTTGTCCCTGTGCCGACCGACGGGCCACACCTTTAAGGATATTCATCACCCCCTGCAGGGGGTTGTTGAATTCGTGGGCGATTGACGCCGACAGGCGGCCGATGGCGGCCAGTTTTTCGGCATGGCGCAACTGGGCATGGGTCTGCTGCAGTTCCTCGGTTCTCTCCTCCAGCCTGATGCTGAGCAGTTCATGGGCTGCGGCCAGGGCAGTCTCAGCCTCTTGTAATTCCCGGGCGGTATGTTCCGCCTTGTGCCGTTCGGAAAGCAGTTTTTCGGTCATCCGGTTAAAGGCTGCGGCCAGGGTACCGATCTCGTCTGCCGGCTGCTCTTCGGCGCGCAATTGCTCCTCGCCTGCGGCAATCCGCTGGGCAACCGCGGTCAGCCTGCTTACTGGCCGGACGGCCCTGGCGGAGAGGAAGAAGGTACTGCCGATGATCAGTCCGGCAAGGCTTATGCCAAACAGCAGCAGTTGCCGCCGCAACTCGGCGAGTTGGGCAAAGGCTTCGGCCTGATCGATTTTGACCGTCAGCAGCCAGCTGGTTTTGGCAATGGGGCGGGTGACCGCCAGCACCCCTTTTTGC
>JAZBOD010000546.1:0-3686 GCA_036350955.1 Desulforhopalus sp.
ACTCGAACTCGCAACCCTCAGCTTGGAAGGCTGATGCTCTACCAATTGAGCTATTCCCGCCCAGAATATATCATTTACAAAGTGCAAGAATTTGGTGGAGGGGGGAGGATTCGAACCTCCGAAGGCTGAGCCGACAGATTTACAGTCTGTTCCCTTTGGCCACTCGGGAACCCCTCCAGGGGACCGTCTGAATCAGCACCTTAAAAATTCCCTTCTCAGAGTGAAATGGATTTCCAGAAGGTGCTTATCCCGTTTATCGGGGTTAGACAGACACTCTTTAAACTCTTGCGATCTCTTTGTAAAGCACATTCGCAGTGGAGCTGGCGATAGGACTTGAACCCACAACATCCTCATTACAAGTGAGGAGCTCTACCATTGAGCTACGCCAGCTTACAAGACGAGAGAATTTACTCAGCTTTCTGGGAAAGTTCAAGTTCTATTTTCAAGGTCAACTTTTTTTTTACCAATCCCAGCCTTTGCTTGAGGAGAAAAACCAGGGGCTGAATCCCCTAGAGAGAATCCAGCCCCTGGTTTTTCCGTACCCGGAGGTACATGTTCAGCTGACAACGCAGATCAGTTCTGGGCAAAAACGCTGGTCCGATACCGCTCAAAGGTGTACGCGGTGGTCCGGTAAATCAGATGTGCCAATTTCGTGTAGGGCAGATACAAAAAGAGCATCATCACCGAAACCAGGTGAAAGAAATATACGATGTAGCCCATGACCGGCATCTCAGCCCAACGGAGAAGTTGCGCGGCAATACCGGTGACGCCGACTGCAGCAATCTCCCAGATCAAAAACCAGTCGTAGAAGGTTGGCTGGGCGTTTAACTCTTTCTCGGCCCTTTTGCGATTGCTCCAGAGGACGGCGATACCAAACAGCAGGGCAATAGCCGAGACATTGGCAAGAATTTTGAACGGATCGGTCAAAGGCATTGGCCCATGCAGAGATGGCCAGATCAACCCGAGAACGTCATTTTTGATCAGCGACCAGGTGGTAACAATGAACAGGCCGATGAAGGCGAGCATCAGCGGCAGATGTCCGCGGACCCTGTCAATGTGGGTGGTACACTCGCGGAAACGGCTGTGCTTGACGATCTCCACCAGGGACGGCCAGAGAAATTCGGTGGTGAATTGGACCACCGATGGGCGGTATTCACTTTTGATGCCGGCATCGGCACTCATCTGTTGCCACATTTTCCTGACCCCCATAAATCCGGAAAACAGCCCGAGACCGAGGGATGGTACCATGATCAGAACAATGAAAAAGATATTTTTTGCATACCAGTAAAAGTCCCAATGGCCAAAGAAGCGCTGATAGCCGTAACTGGCAAAGGCCTCCTTGGTGGGGAAATGCATCGCCCCGGAGATCAGCCACATTATGAAAATCACCACCACCGGCAAGCCGATCATGATTGGCAAGCCCTTAGCGCTTGAGGCCAGTTTACTCAAAGGCGCAGGCCAGCCATAGTGGGTGTAGGCATAGGACCGAATCGCACTGAGGACATCACCGGGCTTGGCGCCACGCGGGCACTTGGCGGTGCAATCGCCGCAATGGTGACAGAGAAACACATCGGGGTCGGTAACCAGTTTGTCACGCATTCCCCACTGGGCCCAGATCATCTCTTTGCGCGGAAAGGGTTTCCCGTCTTTCGACAGAGGGCAGGCGACAGAACATGTTGCGCACTGATAGCACTTTTTCAGTGTGTCCCCCCCTGCCTCCTTCAAAGATCTGATAAAGTCTAAATCTGGTTGAACATTCATTTCTTCCTCCTGCCAGGGTTGCCTGAACAGCCTCTGGTACTCTTTTAAATATGGGGTCGGTTCTTGTGCTGCTGCCAGTGGCCCGAACGGACAACCGACAGCAGCAGCAATCCCGCTTAGAAACCTTTAAAGGGATTGGGTCCCATTTCGACAATCTGTTCGACAAAATCATTAAGCAGCTGCGGGATTCTGTGATAGTCAGTGATCGCAACCTGTTCCGCGCCAACCCTTTCCGGCTCCAGGCCGAGCGTCGACAAAGTATCGCCAATATTTTCCATGCGCTTGTTGGCGATCTCTGAGCCCTTGACAAAGTGGCACTGATAGTCGTCACCGTAGGTACAGCCCAGCAGCAGCGCGCCGTCCATGCCGGCGGAGAGGGCATCGCGAATCCAGGCCATGTTCACCGAGCCGAGGCAGCGAACCGGGATAAAGCGGATCATGTGATTGATGCCAAAACCTTTCATTCCCGCCATATCGATTGCCGGGTAGGCGTCGTTTTCGCAGACAAAGACCAGAATCCGCAAACGATCCTCATCATCCTCCGGGACTTCAACCGACTTGATCATCGAACCGATCAGGTCGATGTTATAATCCTTGAAACCGATGATCCTCTCCGGACAGGCCCCCATACAGGTGCCACAGCGCCGGCAGCGGGTGTTGTTGGGCAACGGGGTGCCCTTCTCGTCGTCATCCAGGGCGCCGAACGGGCACTCTTCGGTACACCGTTTACACTGGGTGCAGCGCTGCATAAAAAATTCGGGGTAGGTCGCGTCCCCGGAACGGGGATGGACGGAAACCCCCCGATCAACCGACTCGATACACTGAATCGCCTTGAGAGCAGCGCCGGTGGCATCATCCACCGCCTCTTCCATGGTTTCAGCTTTGCGGACTCCGCCACAGGCGTAGACCCCGGTGCGCCTGGTCTCATAGGGGAAGCAGATAAAATGAGAGTCGGCATAGCCGTCAAAAAGTCCGAGATCGCTGAAGGCCGGGCCCTGGCGGTAGGCGAGATTGATCGAATTCTCGTGCAGGGTGGTCGGCTCCATGCCGGCGGCGAGCACCACCATGTCGACATCGAGATCAACATTCTCGCCAAGCAAGGTGTCCTCTACGGCTACGGAGAGTTTGCCACCGGCTTCGCTCACCGCGGTAACCGAGCCCTTGGTGAAAAAGATCCCGTCGTTGTTGTTTTGGACACTCTTGTAAAAGAGCTCCATGTGCCCTGGGGTACGCATATGCTGATACACGACGTAGGCTTTGCCGTCGGCATTGTCCTCGCAGACATACTGTGCCTGCTTCAAGGCGACCATCGAGGTAACCGAATTACAGTAGGGGAAATCCTGGTCGTTGTCTTTTCCGCCGGGGCTCTGGATGAAGGCGACGCTTGCCGGCACCTTGCCCGCTTTGGCCAATTTCTCGAACTCGGCATTGGTGACGACATTTTTTACCGTGCCATAGCCAAGATGGGCAAACTGGCTGACATCGGCTGGAGTCCAGCCGGTGGCAAGAACAACAGCACCAACTTTCACCGCCTCTGGGTTAAGTTCGGTATATTTTTTCAGACCGGTATTGGGGTCGGCCATCTCCCCTTTTTCGATCTTTTCGGCATCTTCGACAGTAACCTTGGCCGGGGCGTCCCACTCCGATGTGCTGCCTGTCGCTTTGAGAGAGACCCCGAAATCACCGGGAGCGCCGGAGATTCTGGCCACCTCGCAGGAGGTTTTCACGCTGATCCGGCTGTCAGCTTCGACTTCAGCGATCATCGCCCCGATCGGGTTCTCTTCAAGATCCTGCCAGGGTGATTTGGTCGGAAAGCTTTTCCGCCAACCGAGCGCTTTGCCGCCAAGTTTGTCGTCTTTTTCAACGAGGATGACATTATAGCCGGCAGCTGCGGCTTCCTTGGCTGCAGTCAATCCAGCCAGCCC
>JAZBOD010000547.1:0-6088 GCA_036350955.1 Desulforhopalus sp.
GGCGAGACCGTCCTCCTCGACCTGCAGCAGTGGACCATCACCCTCTCCTCGGGAGAGACCATCAGCCTCGACAGGGGACCGGCCTCCCTGCTCGACGAATTCCGGGCCGGGGGCCGTCTCAACCTGATCATCGGCAGGGATCTGACCGACAAATCATGCAGGCTGCTCGGCCGCGAGCTCCCCTCTTTTGGTGAAGAGAGCATGCCGCCTCCCGGACTGGATCAACCCTACACCCTTGCCCAGAAGATGGTCGGTCGCGCCTGTGGCCTGGACGGTGTGCTGCCCGGGACGATCTGCCAGCCCAGAGTCGCCACCGTCGGTTCTCAGGATACCACCGGGCCGATGACTGTCCAGGAACTGGAGGAGCTGGCCTGCCTTACTTTCAAGACCGATCTTTACATGCAGTCCTTCTGCCATACCGCCGCCTACCCGAAGAAATCCGATCTCGCCCGGTGGCGGGTGATGACCGATGCGGCCATCAGTCGGGGCGGCGTTGCCCTGAATCCCGGCGACGGAGTGATTCATCCCTGGCTCAACCGGATGCTGCTCCCCGACACCGTCGGCACCGGTGGCGATTCGCACACCCGTTTCCCCCTGGGCATCTCCTTTCCGGCCGGATCCGGGCTGGTGGCTTTCGGTGCGGCATTGGGCTTCATCCCACTGGAGATGCCGGCCTCGGTGCTGGTCCGGTTCATCGGCCGAAGGCGGCCGGGGCTTACCGTTCGCGACATGGTCAACGCCATCGCCCGGCAGGCAATCGATCAGGGTTTGCTGACGGCCGAAAAGAAGAACAAGAAAAATGTCTTTGCCGGCCGCATTCTTGAGATCCAGGGAGTCGACGACCTGCGGGTGGAAGAGGCCTTTGAGTTGAGCGACGCCTCTGCCGAACGTAACGCCGCGGCCTGTACCCTCGCCTTGCCGGAGGCGGCGGTGATACCCTATATAGAGGAGAGCGTCGGTCTGCTGGAATCGATGATCGCCGACGGCTACCGTGATGCCGAAAGCCTTGCCAGGCGGGTGGCGGCAATGCGCAAATGGCTGGCCGCCCCCTCCCTGCTGCGGGCAGATGACCAGGCCCGGTACCATGCCGAACTGGAGATCGACCTTGACCGGCTGATTGAGCCCCTGCTGGCCTGTCCCAACGACCCAGACGACATCCGCCCGCTCTCGGCAGTGGCCGGAGAAGTGGTCGATGAGGTCTTCATCGGTTCCTGCATGACCCACCTCAGCCATCTGCAACAGGTGAGACGCCTGTTCGCCACCGCCGGGTACGCCAGGAGCAGACTGTGGATAGCGCCCTCCACCAGGATGGATAAGCAGGCGATCACTGCCGAGGGAGGGATGAGCGTGTTCGGCAGTGTCGGGGCACGGGTGGAGATTCCTGGCTGCAGCCTGTGCATGGGCAATCAGGCCCGGGTTCAGCCGGGAGCGACGGTGGTCAGCACCTCCACCCGCAACTTCGATAACCGGCTGGGCGACGGCACCAGGGTCTATCTCGCCTCCTCCGAGCTGGCGGCGATCAGTGCCGTGCTGGGCCGGATCCCTTCGCCGGAGGAATATTTCGCCCGGATGATAGAGATCGACATGCCCAGCTTTTCAGAGTGAAGCCGGCTATTTTTGACCTGTTCGCCGGTAAATCCGTTCAGGCCGCCCCGGTGTTCCATAGAAATGGTCGGCCTGGACCAGACCGGTGGTGACCAGGTACTCGAGATAGCGGCGCGAGGTGGTTCGGCTCACCCCCAGCAGGTTGCCGGCGGCCTCGGCACTGAGCCCCGGTTCGCCGGTCTCGTTGATCACCTCGATGACTTTCTGCAGGGTAATCGGGTCGACTCCCTTGGGCAGGTCATGGCTCTGCTGGATCGGCCGCATATCCTGACGGATGAAGAGATCGACATCTTCCTGGTTGATGGTGTCAATGGTGTCAAGGGTCTGCCGGTATTCAAGGTAGCGCAGCAGGGCAGCGCTGAAACGGTTGAACACCAGGGGCTTGAGGATATAGTCAAAGACACCGCCGCGGATTGCTTCCTGGAGTATCTCCTTTTCCTTGGCCGCGGTGATCAGAATGACGTCGGTCTGATGCCGGTTGCCCCGGATTCGCCGCAAAAGATCGATACCACTGCCATCGGGGAAAAAGACGTCGAGCAGAACCAGTTCCGGCTGGAGGATATCGATCATCTCCCCCCCTTCGGCTACCGAGTGGGCAATCCCAACCACGGAAAACTGCGGAAGTTTCTCGACAAAGGCCTGCTGGATGCGGGCGATCTTCTCATCATCCTCAACTATCAGTGTGCTCATCGATCGCATCATTGTTTTCCTGGTCTTTGGGGATCATTACGGTAAAGCAGGCACCGCCGAGATCGCTATCACCTATGGAAACTGTCCCTTTGAGTCTGCGCAGAGCCTTTTCCACCAGAAAAAGTCCAACGCCATGCCCCGGCTCGGTTTTTGTGGTAAATCCTCTGGTGAAAATGGTTTCGCGAAACTCTTTGGCAATTCCCGCGCCCGAATCGTCGCACTCAAATATCAGGTCACGCCCCAGGTCGGTCATCGACAACCGCACCCGGCGGGTTGACTCCTCTCCGGCCAGCACCGCCTCAAAAGCATTGTCGAGGATATTGCCGAGAATGGTCACCAGCCGGTCCCGGCTGAACGATACCGGGACATCGCGCATCGACGAGCCGGGGTCGATGGTAAAATTGATTTTCAACTCCCGTGCTCTGTTGTACTTGCCAAGGATGGTTGCGGCGATGAGCGGGTCTTTCACCACCTGCATCAGTGAACTGAGAATAGCCTGGTAGCCGGAAGTTTCGCTGCCGATCAGTTCCACCGCTTCAGCAACTGCCCCGGTCTGGATCAGGCCGACGATGGTATGCAGCTTATTGGAATATTCATGGGTCTGGGCACGAAGCATCTCGGTATATTTCTCCACTTGGGAGAGCTTTCGGGCCAAACGGTCCAGTTCGTCACGATCACGGAAACTGGAGACTGCGCCGACAACCCTGTTGCCGCTTTTGATGGGGATCCGGTTGACCACGATCTCCTTGTCATCAACCAGCATCAACTGGTCCAGCTGGCTTTCCCCGGTGGCCAGGACCTCGGGAATCCTGCTTTGCGGGATGACTTTGGTCACCAGCTGACCGATGATCTGCTCTTTGCTGTCGATTCGGAGCATCCTGATCGCTGCCTGATTGATGGTGGTGATCCTTCCCTCGGCGTCGGCCGCCAGGACACCCTCGCGGATGGTCTCCAGGGTCGTCGTCCGTTCCTGGAGGAGGGCGGCGATCTCTTCCGGTTCAAGGCCAAAGATCGCTTTTTTAAAGCTTTCCGCGATACGCAGAGCAAAGAGCACCCCGATAGCGCTGACCAGCACCAGAAATGCGCCAATTTTCGCGTAATACCCCCAGATCAGCGTGCGGATATCGTCAACCAGATAGCCGACAGAAACCACCCCGATCACCTCTCCATTGCTATTCAGCACCGGGGATTTCCCGCGGATTGACGGACCGAGGGTGCCGACCGCCCTGGATACGTAGGATTTTCCCTCGATCAGAGCCGGCATATTGTCGCCGCCGACCATTGCCTGTCCCAGCCGTTCAGCCACCGGGTGAGAGAAACGACGGCCGTGACGGTCTCCAACCACCACAAATTCCGCCCCGGTCGCCTCGCGGATTGATTCGGCGATCTCCTGGATTCGCGACTGTTGCAGGTCACCTGCGGCCAGATCGGCGCTGATCTGGGGGATTCGGGCCACCGCCATGGAGACCTGCAAGGCCCTCTCGCCAATATGCTCCTCGACCAGGCCGGCAATAAGCCGGAGAGCCAGGCTGCCGCCGACCCCGACGAGAAAGAAGATCAAAAAGCCGATCAACAGAATCAGCCGGCTCTTCAGCCGTTTTGGGGCGAGCGTGGTGAGCAGGGAGGAGATGGCCTGTTTCATCGTGAACAAAACGATCACAAAAGATAATTCGTCTTTTATCAGCAAATACTTTACAAGACGGAAATTCTATTGAATAGTTCGCCAGTTGCCTGAAGCTGCACGCCGGGAGGGTGATCCATCCTGCAATCTTCTTTCACCGGCACGAATCGGCGCGCAAAGATATTCTCCAAGGCGGGCTGGCGTCCGCAACCAAAGGGCAGCGGGGCTGCTCACCGCAGGGCTTTACAGACTCTTCGGGCCACACCAGCAGGCGGCAGCTGGGAAAACATCGCCGATGGGCAGAATTACCATAAACGACAGGGTTCCCGCGCGCAATGGAGGATATACCCGTTGCGCCACACCCGGCACAACACATCCATCACCAGGGGAGGAAAACCATGGCAAAATTGACGGCGTTAGGTATTTTCGCGGTGGCTGCGGCACTGGTCTGCGGCGGGGTAGTGAGTCCTGCTCCGGCGGCGGCGACGGAACAGATGATGGACCGCATCCATTTCCTGGTTCCCGGTGGGGCAGGTGGCGGTTGGGACGGCGGGGCACGCGGGGTAGGTGAAGCGCTGGTCAAATCGGAGCTGCTCGGCAATGCCAGCTTTGAAAACATGTCCGGCGGCGGCGGTGGCAAGGCGATGGTCTATATGATCGACAACGCCCGTTCCAACCACGGCACCCTGATGATCAACTCCACCCCGATGATCATCCGCGGCCTGACCGGTGAGGTCAAGCAGACCTTCCGCGACATGACCCCGGTGGCGAGCATGCTGGGCGACTACGCCGCCCTGGTTGTCCATAAAACCAGCCCGATGAACACGTTTCAGGACTTTCTTGAGGCCTATAAGGCCAACCCCACCAAAGTGGCGGTGGGGGGAGGCTCAGTCCCCGGCGGCATGGATCACTTGGTTGCCTCTCTTGTCCTCGAAGCGGCCGGCCTTGAACCCCTGGCGGTGAAGTACATCCCCTATGACGCCGGCGGTACCGCGAAGGCAGCGCTGCTCTCCGGGGAGATCCAGGCCCTGTCCACCGGCTTTTCCGAGGCGATTGAGATGGCCAAGGCCGAAGAGGTGAAAATCCTCGGGGTCACCGCCAAAAACCGTCTATCGGAGTATCCTGGTCAGCCTACCTTTGCCGAGCAGGGCGCGGATATGGAGTTTGTCAACTGGCGCGGGTTTTTTGCCGTCCCCGGCCTGCCTGAAGCTGAACTGGCCGAATTCGAAAAGATTCTTACCGCGGTTCTCGAGACCCCGGCCTGGGAGGAGGTGCGTGCCCGTAACGGCTGGACCACCATCCACCATACCGGCGCCGATTTTGTCCAGTTTCTTGAGGCTCAGGAGAACGAACTGCGCGAATTAATGACCGAACTCGGTTTCCTCTAGAAATTCATTTCTGCCGCCGTCGCCGGAGTTCCGGTGACGGCACCTCTGGGAGGAGGTGATCGATGGCCCTTGATCGCTGGCTCGCGTTGATCATTCTCGGCATCTGCTGTGTCTATGGCTATACCGCCTGGTTTCTGATGGACGGATCTCTTGCCCCCTTCATGCGGCGTAACCCGGTCTGGCCGAGTACCTTCCCGAAAATTCTCTCGATTGTCTGTGGGCTGACCGCCCTCTGGGTGCTGGTTTTCCAGCACGCTCCCCCGGGAAAAAAGACCGGGGAGATCGATTATCGTCGGCTCCTTGAGTACAAACTGCAGCAGGCGGGTGGACTGATCGCCCTGATGGTCGGCTACGCCCTGACCCTGCGGCCGCTTGGCTTTCTGCTCTCCACTGCGCTGTTTCTAGCCCTTGGCGCCGTCACCCTCGGGGAGCGCAAATACCACATCCTCGTGCCGGTGGCCCTGCTCGCCTCCGGCCTCACCTGGTATCTGGTGGCTGAAGTTCTCGGGGTCTATCTGCGCCCCTTGCCGATCCTGTTCTAACCGGAGGAGAGTGCCATGCTCGAAGGAATTCTGATTGGCCTGAGCACCGCCTTTTCAGGTTTTAATCTCGCCCTGGTGGCGGCCGGCTGTCTGATCGGTACCCTGATCGGCATGCTGCCGGGGCTCGGGCCGATGTCGATCATCGCCATCATGATACCGATCGCCATCACCATCGGTGATCCGGCCAGTGCCCTGATCCTCCTTGCCGGGGTCTACTACGGGGCGATTTTCGGCGGGTCAAC
>JAZBOD010000548.1:0-4072 GCA_036350955.1 Desulforhopalus sp.
CTGTGATGGGCTACTATATCCTGAAACGTTGCCTGCTGATGGTGCCGACCCTGTTTGGGGTGATGGTGATCACCTTCATCGTCACCCAGTTCGTCCCGGGCGGGCCGGTGGAAAAAATGATTGCCGAGATCGAAGGGGTCGCTGGCGGTGGGGAGATCGGCAGCAGCTCTTCGGCAAACCTGTATCGCGGTGATTCCGGCCTTGATGCAGAGAAAATTGCTCAGCTGAATGCCCTGTACGGGTTTGACCGGCCGCCCGTCGAGCGCTTCGTGACGATGATGGGCAACTACCTGGTGTTTGATTTTGGTACTTCCTATTACCACCATGCCAGTGTGGTTGATCTGGTGGTTTCACGGATGCCGGTGTCAATGTCTCTTGGCCTGTGGAGTTTTCTGATTGTCTATGGGGTTTGTATACCCTTGGGGATAAAAAAGGCGGTGCATGACGGTAGCCGGTTTGATGTGGTCAGTTCAGCGGCAATTCTTATCGGTTACGCCATTCCCGGGTTTGTTCTCGGGGTTCTGTTGATAGTTCTTTTTGGCGGCGGCAGTTTCTGGGCGATTTTTCCGTTGCGTGGTCTGGTCTCCGATAACTGGACGGAATTGAGCTTGGTCATGAAGGTTCTTGATTACCTCTGGCACATGGTTCTGCCGATTACCGCCAGTGCGGTCGGCAGCCTGG
Source organism: Desulforhopalus sp. (assembly GCA_036350955.1). Lineage (GTDB taxonomy): Bacteria > Desulfobacterota > Desulfobulbia > Desulfobulbales > Desulfocapsaceae > Desulforhopalus_A. The sequence continues at coordinate 682 of JAZBOD010000548.1, forward strand.
CGGTGATGACCATGCTCACCAAAAATTCCTTTCTCGAAGAGATCCGTAAACAGTACGTTCTGACCGCAAGGGCCAAAGGGCTCTCGGAAACCCAGGTTCTTTACAAGCATGTGTTTCGAAACGGCATAATCCCGATAATCACCGGCTTTCCCGGGTACTTCATTGCCTCATTTTTTACCGGTAGTCTGCTCATCGAGACGATTTTTTCCCTCGACGGAATGGGGTTGCTTGCCTACCAGTCGGTGCTCAACCGCGACTATCCGGTAGTCCTTGGTACACTCTATTTTTTTACCCTTATTGGCCTTTTTGCTCGGTTGCTCTCCGACTTGAGCTATGTAGTCGTTGATCCCCGGATCAGTTTTGAGGCGATCGATGACTAAGTCCTTGCCTTCCAGAGATATCCGTCGAGCGATCGCCAGCCGGCGGGCCAGTAAATGGCAGCGCTTTCGGCGAAACCGTCGAGGATACTACAGTCTGATTCTCTTCGTGGTGCTCTTCGGTTTCAGTCTGATTGCCGAGGTAGTCAGTAACGATCGGCCGCTGCTGGTAAGGTATGAGGGCAGGATCTACTTGCCGATTCTTTTCAGTTATCCAGAAACCACCTTTGGCGGTGATTTTGAAACGGCCACCGATTATCGTGACCCCTATATACTCGAACAACTGCAGCTGCCAGGCAATCTGGTGGTCTTTCCTTTAAACGGTCACAGCTTCAACAGTATCAATCAGAACATTATTGGCCCGGTTCCCTCTCCGCCGACCGGGGAGAATCTGCTCGGCACCGATGATCGTGGCCGGGATGTTTTGGCCCGGATCATCTACGGTTTTCGGCTGAGCGTGCTTTTTGGTCTGGCACTGACCGCTACCGGAACTTTGGTGGGGATCATCGCCGGTGCAGTCCAGGGGTATTTCGGGGGACGGACAGATCTGTTTTTGCAGCGTTTTATTGAGATTTGGGGGGCGATGCCGGAACTCTACCTGTTGATTATCTTCGCCTCAATTTTTCAACCGAGCATTCTCCTGCTGCTTTGTCTGCTCTCTCTCTTCAGCTGGATGGGCCTTTCCGATTATGTCCGGGCTGAATTCCTCAAGGGGCGAAATCTTGAATATGTCAAAGCGGCACGGGCCCTTGGCGTAGGCAATATCCGGATAATGTGGCGCCATCTTCTGCCCAATGGTATCACCCCGGTGGTGACTTTTCTGCCTTTTCGGGTTTCCGCGGCGATTCTCGCCCTGACCAGTCTCGATTTTCTTGGTTTGGGTGTTCCCCCTTCAACGCCGAGCCTCGGGGAACTGCTTGCCCAGGGAAAGGCAAATATCGAGGCTTGGTGGCTGTCGATTTCAGCTTTTACCGTTCTGGTTGGTATGTTGATTCTGTTGATCTTTATCGGTGAGGCACTTCGGGAGACTTTGGATCCACGGAAGAGCTGATCCGCCGCGCCCGCAGAGTATGCTCCCCCTGCACAGAGGTTGATTCATACGGGGAATTCCTCTTGTCGACGCAGAGTCTGGCGATCCCGTCGCTCTCTGCTAAAGATTGACTTCTTTTCCTTCTGACTATATTCTTGTAGGGTCTTGCGGTTGATCGCCGGCGGGGAAAAGCTGGCTATTTACCACACTTTTTTCCTCCTTCTGTGCAAAGCTTCGCGAAAGAATAACCCGATGAAAACCAACCCCCTCGCCCGTCTCGGTAATACCGGGATGTACGTGCTTGTCGATCTTGGCAGGATGGCGATCTTTCTTTTGCTGGCGCTGAGAGGGGTCTTCCGGCGGCCGTTTCGTTTTCGAGAACTGCTGCGGCAGATTCATTTTATTGGCGTCGGATCCCTGGCGGTGATCTTTTTTACTGCGGCATCGACCGGGATGGTCCTTGGCCTGCAGGGATACTACTCACTACACAAGTTTGGCGCAGAAGGTATGCTTGGTTCGGCGGTGGCTCTTACCCTGATCATGGAACTCGGTCCGGTACTTACCGCATTGATGGTGGCCGGAAGGGCCGGATCGGCGATGTGTGCGGAGATCGGCATCATGCGGATATCGGAACAGATCGATGCGCTGGACTGTATGGCTATTGACCCTTTTCGCTACTTCATCTCGCCAAAGTTGCTCGCCACGCTGATCTCGGTGCCGCTGCTCACCGCGGTTTTTGATGTGGTGGGGATCGCTGGTGGATATGTCGCCGGGGTGAGTTTGATGGGGGTCAGTCCCGGCAGTTTTCTTGATGGGATGCAAAGCAGCGTCACCAATCACGATATTCGACTGGGAGTGATCAAATCCTTTGCCTTTGCTTTGCTGGTTGTATGGATTTGTGCCGGGCGCGGCTATTTTGTTCGGGAGATCCGCGGCGCCGGATTTGGCGCAGAGAGTGTCAGTCGGGTAACTACCCAGGCGGTGGTGCTCTCATCGATTTCGGTGCTGGTTTTTGATTATCTGCTCACCGCGGTGCTGTTGTAATGACTCCGGCAATCGAATTTCAACAGGTGGAGAAAAGCTTTCGCCGCAGTGATGGCGGGGTGCAGGCAGTCCTCGATCGGGTCAATTTTACCATTCCAGCGGGAAAAACCACGGTAATTGCCGGGGGCAGCGGTACCGGGAAAAGTGTCACCCTGAAGATCATCCTCGGCCTGATGTCCGCAGACGGTGGGCGGATATTTGTCCAGGGGCGTGATGTCACCGATGCCAGGGGGCGGAGGCTGGAAGAACTCCGCAGCCAGTTTGGCGTTTTGTTCCAGGGATCTGCGCTCTTTGATTCGCTGACGGTTTTTGAAAACGTCGCCCTGCCGCTCCGCGAGCGGACGAGGATGAGTGAAGAGGAAATTCGCGAACAGGTTGAAAAAACCCTCGGTCAACTGGAACTCTCCGGCCATGACGATAAATATCCGGCCCAGTTGAGCGGTGGGATGCAAAAGCGGGTCGGCCTGGCCCGAGCCATGCAGCTCAAGCCGGCGATTATGCTCTTTGACGAACCGACTACCGGACTTGATCCGGTGATGACCAGAGATATCTACCACCTCTTTGCCCGGACCCAGGCGGAATATGGTTTTACCTCGGTCATTGTCAGTCATGATATCCCAAAAATTTTCAACCTCGCTGATCAGGTGATTATCCTTAATCGTGGGCAGATGGAAGTTTTCTCCAGCCCGGAGGAGATTCAGTGGTCGGATAAGCCGCATATTCGCGAATTTGTCAAAACGACTATGGGAGAAATCTATCAAAGTCATCTGGTGGAGAAATGAATAAAAATAGAGTGGAAACCGCAGTTGGAGTGTTTATGCTCATCGGCTTTGGGGCTTTGGTCTATCTGGCCCTGCAGTTGGGAGAAGTGCCTTTTTTAACGAGCGGCAATACCTATATGATTAACGCCGAATTTGACAATGTTGCCGGGGTAAAAAAA
>JAZBOD010000549.1:0-5084 GCA_036350955.1 Desulforhopalus sp.
ATCGGCTTTGGGGCTTTGGTCTATCTGGCCCTGCAGTTGGGAGAAGTGCCTTTTTTAACGAGCGGCAATACCTATATGATTAACGCCGAATTTGACAATGTTGCCGGGGTAAAAAAAGGGGCAGCAGTGCAGATTGCCGGGGTGACTGTTGGCGAAGTTGCCAAGGTGGCGCTTGGTGAGTACGAGGCTGCGGTGCTTACTCTGCGGATAGACAAGTCGGTTCAGGTGCCCACCGACTCGATGGCCTCAGTCAAGTCCCAGGGGATTATTGGCGATAAATATATTCAGTTGAGCCTTGGTGGTGACGAAGAGGTGTTTCAGCCGGGCGAGTTGTTGCGGGAAACCGAGTCATCAGTCGACATTGAATCGCTGATCAGCAAATTTGCCTTTGGCAGTGCCCAGTAATACCGACAAGTTTGTCCTTTCCCGGGTCTTTCCCGCGAGAGGGTATTATTCCTCCATAACCTTTGAACCTATGAAACTTCTACGCCGATATTTCTCTCTTGTTCTGGTGCTGTTCTGCTCGATAACCTTCTCAACCCTGGCCGTCGGTGCCGAAAGGACACCAACGGATGACCTTCGCCCGATCCTTGACGCCCTGACTGAGATCCTCAACGACGAGACCCTGAAGGGAAGTGAGAAACGGGAAGAGCGGCGAGAGAAGATCATGTCCGTGATCTCCTGTGGTTTTGATTTTCGGGAAATGTCCAAACGGGTTCTCGGCAAGACCTGGCGGGAGATCAGTGAACAAGAGCAGGACCAGTTCACGGTGCTGATGACCAAACTGCTCGAAAATGTCTACCTGGGTAAACTCGAAGGGTACACTGAAAACGATCCGGGGAAAATCGCCCAGAGCCTGGAATATGTCGGAGAGTCGGTCAAGGACGACCGGGCCCAGGTTTCGGTGTTGCTGGACAACGCCGGGGTGAAAATTCCCGTTCATTACATCATGCGGCAAGAAGGCCCGGTCTGGGTAGTTTACGACATCAATATCGAAGGCGTGAGCCTGGTGCGAAACTATCAGGAGCAGTTCCGCTCGATTCTCCGGACCGAAAAATTTTCCGGATTGGTCAAGGTCATTGAAGAGAAGAACCAGTCTTTTCTTGAAGAGGTGCAATAGCTCAAACAATGATTGACTACACTGCTGACCTTCATCAACGCTGTCTCTCATTCCTTGACGAGCCTGCGGCACGACTCTATCTGGCGCGAATGGAGAGTGTCACTGTTGCCGCGGGAAAGTGCCTTTTTGTCGGAGATGAGCGAGCTGACGGTCTGCATTGGGTTGTCTCCGGAAGAGTGGCTGTACAGAAAGCAACCGGTTTTGCCGACCGGACCCAGGTTGTTGCGCTGCTTGACCCAGGTGCGCCGGTTGGCGAAAATGGCCTGCTTCCCGGAGGGCGGCATGCGGCGACTGTCACCGCGGTGGAAGAGTGCCACCTTGTCCGGCTTTCCAGGAGGGCTTTTGATACTCTCGCCATGGAAGAACCGGCTGCGGCAATCGCTCTTCTGAAATGGTTACTTGGCAGAACCTCCCTGCGCCTGCAAAAAAATGCCGAACGTCTTGCCCACGTACTGTAGGTTCCCTGGTTTGGCCCAGACAACACTTTGAGTAGGGGGTGGTTCTCTTAAAAGGCTCTTGTACACCTGCCGCTGGAAACTGAATATTCATCCCGTCTTTTTTTTCTAGCGATTCACCGAGAAATTGATTACATTTCCGTTCTTTTATTTCAGCGTTGCGGCAGGGTATTCCCTCTTTGTGCTTTATGAAGTTGTCATTTGAAGAAATAGAAGGACGTCCGGTCTCTTACACCATAAGCGATGACGGTTGGTTGCCGGATGAAGGGGAGCTGCTCTCGGCGGTGGCCACGATTACCGTTCGCCGGGAAGAGAGGGAAGTTGTCCTTATCGAGGGGAAAATTGACGGCAAAAGAGTGGTGCCGTGCGATCGTTGCGGCAGTGAGGTGTCGGCGGTTTTGTCGGCGATGTTCTTTTACCGGGTAACCACCAGAGCGGAAGAGGAACTGGGGGCGGCGGAACGAGAGTGCCGGGATGAAGATGTCGTCACTCTGCACCTCAGCGAAGCGCTGATTGATGTTGGGGCGATCCTACGTGAGCAGGCCTACCTGGCGATCCCCTTGAAAACCTTATGCAGGACAGACTGCAAAGGAATCTGCACCGGGTGCGGTGCGGACCTCAATGACGAAACCTGCCGCTGCTTGCCGGACAGAAGCCGGTCGCCTTTCTCCGTGCTCAAGAAGCTTACCGATAGTGAGCATAACTAATAACCTGGTATATTCTACCGAAGTTGGAGGATTTCATGGCTTTACCTAAACACCGACACTCTCATTCCCGGACCCGGAAAAGACGCTCCCATGATGCGCTCAGTGCACCCGGTCTTTCTCTCTGCGCCGACTGTGGTGAGCCCAAGGAACCGCATCGCCTCTGCAGTGCCTGCGGCAAGTACAGGGGAAGAACCGTTTACGCCCTTGAAACAGAAGTAAAATAGGAGAACTGTGTGCATATAGCCCTGGATGCCATGGGAAGCGACCATGGTTCAGAGGAACTGATTGCCGGGGCACTGCTTGCCGTAAAACAGGGAAACCTTCGGGTCAGTCTGGTTGGGGACCGGGATCTCCTGCAGCGATACCTGGAGACCCTGGGGCCCGATACCGATACTTTGGCCAAGGTGAACATCGTTCATGCCTCGGAAGTCATAGGGATGAACGAACATCCCGTTGATGCCGTCCGGAAGAAAAAGGACGCCTCGGTGGTGGTGGCCTTCGATCTGGTGAGTAAAGGCGAGGCTGATGCTGCGGTGAGTGCCGGTAATTCCGGGGCCACCCTCGCCGCGGGAGTACGCAAACTCGGGCGTTTGCCGGGAGTGGCCCGCCCGGGGATCGCCTCATGTTTCCCGACGATGAAAGAGCCCGTGGTGCTCATGGACATCGGTGCCAATGTTGATTGCCGATCGCTCCACCTTTTTCAATTTGCGGTTATGGCCAGTGCCTTTGCCCGGGTCAACAACGTCAAGAATCCCCGTGTCGGTCTCCTGACGATTGGTGAAGAGACCGGCAAAGGGAACAGCCTGGTCAAAGAAACCTACCCCCTTCTGGCAGCGAGTTCGTTAAATTTCATCGGTAATGTCGAGGGTCGTGATGTGTTTCAGGGCAACGTCGATGTTATTGTCTGTGACGGCTTTGTCGGGAATATCTGCCTGAAGGTCAGTGAGGGGCTGGCCGAGGCAGCTATGCAGATGCTTCGTGATGAAATCGTCAAATCCCTCTCCGCCAAAGTTGGCTATCTCCTTGCCCGCAATGCCTTCAAATCTTTTCGCCGGCGTGTCGATTATGCCGAATATGGCGGTGCTCCGCTGCTCGGTCTTGACGGGGTGGGCATCATCTGTCACGGAACCTCCAGTGCCCAGGCGATCAAAAATGCCATTCTTGGCGCGGCGGTACTGGTGAAAAGGAACATTAATCAGGATATTATCGCCAGTCTCGCCTCGGCAGGCAGTGTCGAACATGTGGAGCTGTAATGGGAACAGTTGTGTTAGGGACCGGGTCCTGCCTGCCGGAGAGGGCACTCACCAATGTCGAACTGGAAGCCATCGTTGATACCAACGATGAGTGGATTCGCTCCAGAACCGGGATTGAAGAGCGACGGATCGCCGGTCAAGGTGAGCAGACCTATCAACTCGCCGCCCGGGCTGCGCAGCGCGCTCTCAGCGCAGCCGGGGTAAAAGCTGAAGAGATCGGCCTGCTGGTGCTTGGTACGGTCAGTTCCCATATGCTGATGCCATCCTCTGCCTGCTTCGTTCAGAAAGAGATTGGTGCGGTAAATGCTTTTGCCTACGATCTCAATGCGGCATGTTCCGGTTTTCTTTATGGAATGGATCTGGCAGACAAGTATATACAGGCTGATCCGGCAATGAAAGTCCTGGTGATCGGCGCAGAAACTCTCTCCGGCCGGCTCAACTGGGAAGATCGTAACACCTGTATCCTTTTTGGTGACGGTGCTGGAGCCGCAGTCTTTGGTCACGCCGCCGGCGAGCGTGGGCTGATCGGCTCGAATATGTTTTCCGACGGTGGACTGTGGCAGCTCCTCTACATGCACGCTCCGGTAAGCACCAATCCGGAACTTGCGGTGGAAGGGCATTGCGGGCCATATGTCATGATGGAGGGCAGGGAAGTTTTCAAGCATGCCGTGCGGGCTATGGAGGAAGCGGTCCGTGGGCTGCTTGAACGGAAAAATCTCACCCTGGAAGAGGTCGATCTGCTCATTCCCCATCAGGCCAATATCAGGATTCTCAACAACCTGATCGAGCGTCTCGGCGTGCCCCGGGAGAAGGTATTTATTAACGTCAGTAAGTATGGTAATACATCCGCAGCGTCGATTCCCATTGCCCTGGACGAGGCTAACCGTGCCGGCCTGATGGCCGCAGGTGATACAGTGCTGATGTGTTCTTTCGGGGGTGGCTTTACCTGGGGAGCGACCCTGATCAAGTGGTAGAGAGGAGGTCTGCAGGATGGATTATTTTTTAACCGAAGAGCAGCAGATGATTGTCGACACGGCTCGGCAGATCGCTGATGAGAAGATCATTCCGCACCGTGCTGAACTCGATGAAAAACACCAATTTCCACGAGAGATCCTCAACCAGATGGCTCAGGCTGATCTTTTTGGGGTGCCGATTCCTGAAGCCTATGGCGGTTTCGGTGGCGGTTGTCTGGAAATCGTTCTCACCGTTGAACAACTGGGCCGGGGCTGCATCGGAGTCGGTACTGCCTTTGCCGCAAATTTTCTCGGGGTGTACCCGATCATCATCGCCGGTTCCGAGGCGATGAAAGAAAAGTACCTGCCGGATATTGCCGCCGGGAAAAAATTCGGAGCCTTTGGCTTGACCGAGGCGAACGCCGGTTCAGATGCTTCCGGAATCCAGACGACCGCGGTGCTGGATGGCGATGAATGGGTTTTGAACGGCACTAAGCAGTGGATTACCAATGGCGGCGAAGCGCAGATCTATTCGGTGGTAGCGATTACTGATCGCAGCCGTGGTCCGCGAGGTGCTTCGATCTTTGTGGTTGAGG
>JAZBOD010000550.1:0-3818 GCA_036350955.1 Desulforhopalus sp.
AGGGGCGCCCCGCCAATCTTCATTTTGACCACGGTATAGCCCCGGTCGGTGTAGCTCTTCATTTCGTTTTGCAAGGCGGTGTAGTCTTTGCCCGGGTAGTAGTAACCGCCGGCGGCGTAGACGAAGACCCGGTGTTGGGGTTGGCCGGCACCATAGCGCTCGGAGAGAAGAGAAAAAAGCGGCTTTTCTTCAATCTTGGCAACGGCATCCCACACCGCCATGTCGATGGTGCCGACGGCAACCGAACGTTCGCCGTGACCACCCGGCTTTTCGTTGGTCATCATGCACTCCCAGATCCGGTGGGGATCAAGGTTCTCTCGAGTATGATCGACCAACGATGCCGGATCGGCTTCGAGCAGACGTGGCCGAAAGCGTTCACGGATCAAGCTCCCCTGGCCGTAACGGCCATTTGAGTTAAAACCGTAGCCGACAACCGGACGCCCCTGACGGACAACATCGGTAACCACCGCCACCAGGCTCAAAGTCATCTTGCTAAAATCGATATAGGCGTTGCGTATCGGCGAAGCGATCTGCCTGGTGACTTCACGGATCTCGATAATTCTCATTGACCATACCCCGAAAATACCCCAAAGAGCTCTTGGGGTTGATTGGCCGCTTGTCCTGGCAAGGGAGCCACCCTGCTGCTTGGCAGAAAACCTGCTCTCCCCGCCAGACAAGCTTCAGGCCCTACCTTTATGACAGGCAAAATTGTCCCTAGGACCAGTTGGCGGTCTATGGCAGACTACTTAGCCGGCCAAACTGCGGATCTGTTGACAGATTGCCGTGGTGACTTCTGCGGTATTGGCACGCCCACCGATATCTGCCGTGGTTATCCCTGCGGCAAGGGTATCGGCCAGGGCGAGCATAACCATCTCAGCGCAATCGGCAAAGCCGAGGTGATCGAACATCATCGAACCGCACCAGATCTGTCCCATTGGATTGGCAATTCCCTTCCCCGCGATATCCGGTGCCGATCCGTGAACCGGCTCGAACATCGAGGGGAACTCCCTGGTCGGGTTAATGTTCGCCGATGGAGCAACGCCGATGCTGCCAGCAATCGCCGGGCCAAGGTCGGTGAGAATATCCCCGAACAGGTTGCTGCCAACGACAACGTCAAAGTCCTGAGGATGGGTGACAAAGCGGGCACACAACGCATCGATATGCATCTGGTTACCGGCAATTTCGGGATATTCGTTCCCGACCTCGGCAAAGATTTCGTCCCAGAACGGCATGGTGAAGTTTATCCCGTTTGACTTGGTAGCGGAGGTCACCTTCTTCCGCCCGGTCCTGACGGCGAGGTCGAAGGCATAGCGAATAGCCCTCTCCACCCCGGCACGGGTGAAAACCGTGTTCTGGACGACCACCTCCTCGGCAGTTCCCTGGTAGAGGCGTCCACCCATATTGGAATATTCCCCTTCGTTGTTTTCCCGAACCACCAGGAAATCAATTTCTCCAGGATGACGGTTGGCAAGAGGAGTTTGGACACCGGCCAGCAGTTTCACCGGACGCAGATTGACATACTGCCGGAAAGTCCGCCTGATCGGCAGGAGCAGGCCCCAGAGGGAAATATGGTCAGCTACCCCGGGAAAGCCGACCGCGCCAAGAAATATCGCATCACAGGGCCGAAGGATATCCAGCCCGTTGTCCGGCATCATCTGGCCATGCTTCAGGTAATACTCGCAGTTCCAGTCGAGATTGAGATATTCCAGGCGCAGGCCGCCGTGGACCTCGCATACGGTATCCAATACCTGACGGCCGGCCGAAACAGTCTCTTTGCCAATCCCGTCTCCGGGAATAGCGGCTATCTGCAGTACTTTCAAGGTCATTACCTCCTCTACATCCGGCCAGGCAGATCGGCATCTCAATCAAAGAAATTCCCTTTGGGCAGCGGCACTTTCAACAGATATTCAAACACCAGGATCAGCACCCCGACCATCACCGCACCGATCGCGGCACTTTCAAAAAAACCGCGGATTGAATTCCGCCGCTCATTAAGGAACCAGGAGATTCCGCCAAAGCCAAGCAGGCCGGTGGCAATAAAACCAAACTGGCGGAGCAGGATGGTCCAGGCAAGCAGAATGCCTCCGACAACGGCCATATCAAACCAATAGGCCTTTACCTTTTTTTCTTCGACCTCACCGTTTTTCAGGGCACTCCAGGGTGTCCAGGCCAGCAGTATCGTGACGACGGTCAACAGCGCCAGAAAACCCATCACCATATCCGGGAAAATGGCGCCAAACGGGGTGTTGAAATCACGCTGCACCCAGAGTGAAAAGACAAAAACCAGCATGAATATCGAACCTAACAGATCACGCGCCCTGATGTTCATAAGCTTCCTCACCTTGCGGTTATCATGCCGTGGATTTACTGCTGCCCGCCTGACCTGGTAAACAGGCCTTTCAATTTCCCAAAATAGGGCCACAGGAAGGAAAAAAGGCACATGACAATCAGCACCCAGGAGAGCGGATTGATAAACAGAGTCATGTACGGCCAGGCATATCCCTGTCCCATCAAATACGACTGCACCAGCCCCTCCTCCATGATCGGGCCCAGGATAAGTCCGAGAACTATCGGCGCGCCGTGAAAACCTAGATAGCGCAGGGCAAAACCGATCAGGCCGAAAAGAAGCATGAGGATAACATCGGTGTAATTGCCGCGGATCGCGTATGAGCCGATAATCGTCAGGATGGCAATACCGGGGACGAGGTACTTCGGCGGCAAAGTGCCGACAAAGCGGCTGAGCAGGCGGCCACCATAAAGCCCGACGGGAATCATCACTATTGCCGAAAGCCCAACCGCAAGCATGAAGGTATAGGTGATGTCAGCCCGTTCTGCAAAAAGTTCCGGGCCGGGCCGTAGCCCGTGCATCATCAGTACCCCGTAGATAATTGCGTCTGGCGGGGCACCGGGAATACCCAGGGTAACCAGAGGGATCATCCCGCCGCCAACCACTGCATTATTGGCACTCTCCGTGGCCACCACCCCTTCAATATTACCTTTCCCAAAGGTTTCAGGTTCTTTGGAGGCTCTTTTTGCTTCATTGTAAGCGACCAGATTAGCTATATTTCCTCCTGCACCCGGAAGAATGCCAATCACCGTACCAATTATAGATGAACGGATAAGGTTGAACGGTTTTGAAAAAATTTTCCGGGTTGTTGCCCAGAGCACGCCACTTCTGCGGCGGTATTCGATAGCCTGATGATTTTTTACCCCTTTAAAAACCATACTGAGCAGTTCAGGGATACAGAACAGGCCGATAAGAACGACGATCAGATTAAAGCCCCCCTGCATGCTGGCACTGCCAAATGTGAATCGGACATCACCGCCAATGGGGGCGATGCCGATTGTTGCAATCAACACGCCAAAGGCAGCGCCGGCTATCCCTTTTAAAAATGCCCCGGAGGCAAGGCTGGAAATAATCGTCAAACCGAAAACGCCGATCCAGAAGTACTCCGCAGGACCAAAACTCAGGGCAAGTTGCGCCAGGGGAGGGCTTAAAAAAATCAGGGCTATAACTCCGACAATCCCGCCAAACGCTGAGCCAACCGTGGCAGCGACAATGGCCTCTTCGCCCCGCCCCTGTTTGGCCAGCGGAAAACCATCGAAGGTCGTGCCAATCGAACTGGGTGTGCCGGGGGTATTGATCAGAATAGCACTGAAACAACCGCCGTAGATGCAGCCCATGTAGATTGCTCCCAGGGAAACCAGACCTGCCACGGGGCTCATCGCGTAGGTAAAGGGAACCAGCAGAGCCACCGCCATGGTTGCGGTCAGGCCCGGCAACGAACCCACGACCATTCCGGCAACCGTCCCGAAGA
>JAZBOD010000551.1:0-3019 GCA_036350955.1 Desulforhopalus sp.
GCCGTCACAGACGATAAAACCATCGATCATTCCCTCCAGAATGGCATTCAGCCGCTGTTCATCACGCTCTGGGCTATTCATTTCGCTGGCCATCCGGGCTGAGGAGAACGGCAATCAACCGCAACGCATCCTCCGCCAACTATACAGCAGAAGATGGAAAGTCAAAACAGAATCAGTGCGGCGGGGCCAGGGCAAAAAAAATCCCCGGCTGGTGGTTTTCACCAGCCGGGGATTCATTGCGACAGGCCCAGCCTGCAGTCTTTTCGCTTACCAGCTGTCACCCAGCACGGTACTCAGATCAGTACACTTCTGCTTCTCTTCCTCGGTAAGATCCTCTTTCTTCTTCAGCTTCCCTTTAAGGTCGTCGGCGTAACAGGCATATTGTTTCCCCTCGGCATCATGAACCCAAACCATTTTTTTGTACTCATCGGAAATGATGTCTCCTCGCATGCTCATGGCGCTCTCCTCAATTGGTTTTTTCTGATATGTGACCTTGACTGGTCACCTGCTCATTGTTGATGTATGGTTTCTTTTACTTCCGGTCGAACCATCTTTGATTCTCTTGGCTTGCCTTTACAGTATGTCCGATCAAGCAGGCAATCAATGGCAGTATACTTGTGGTGAGTTGATAGCATATACTACCAATATACCACCTTTCCCCTCCCTGAAAGCCTCTGCTCTGCATCCTTCGCCGGCGACCGCACTTGGGGCTGGCACCCGACAAAACTGCCCACCAAAAGAGATTATTTGTAAGGAACAGAGAGCAATTTCTCCAAGGTTGTGGTACGCTACGGTTGCACTGTGGAACCTGTCTTCACCACCATTTTCGTGGTGCGGCCAAACGGTGATGGAGCCGTAGCTCCAAGTGTCTCCGGCTCGTTACGGAGCCACCGTTTTCGGTGGGATTGAACGGGGTAACGGTACCAATCAAGAACAGCGCGACCTTTATTCTCAATTAGCGGAGAGGGAGGTGCGACCTTGTTTTGGGCTCCTGTTGACAAGCATCCGCAGTCCCTGAAGGCGACGCCGAATCTCCTCGATTACGACGCAGCCATTGCCGCATTCTCCTGGGACACCATCCGCGCCGAATTACAGGGCCTGCCTGAAGGCAGGGGCCTGAACATTGCCCACGAGGCGGTTGACCGCCACGCTGCAGGGCCGCGGTGCAACCACATCGCCCTGCTCTGGCTTGGCAGTGCTGGGGGCTCCAGGTCCCTTACCTATGCCGCACTGCAGAGGCAAAGCAACCGCTTCGCCAATCTCCTCGCCAACCTCGGCATCGGCAAAGGCGAGACAGTCTGCACCCTGGCCGGGCGGATTCCCGAACTGTATATCGCCGCGCTGGGCACCCTGAAAAACACCAGCGTCTTCTGCCCCCTCTTTTCGGCTTTCGGCCCGGAACCAATCTTCCAACGGCTCCAGCGGGGCGATGCCAGGGTTCTTTTGACCACCGAGCGTCTCTACCGTCAGAAGGTGGCACAACTGCGCCGCGAGCTGCCCAGGCTCAGTCATGTTCTCCTGGTCGATGCCACGGACCACCAGGACGACGGGCTCCTCTCGCTGCCAAGGCTGATGGGCGAAGCTGCCGACACCTATCTCATCCCGCCGACCGACCCCGAGGATCTGGCACTGCTCCATTTCACCAGCGGCACCACCGGCATGCCCAAAGGGGCCCTCCATGTCCATCAGGCGGTGCTCACCCACTACATGACCGGCAAATATGTCCTCGACTTCCATCCGGAGGATATTTTCTGGTGCACCGCCGACCCCGGCTGGGTCACCGGCACATCCTACGGCATAATTGCCCCTCTGCTGCACGGCATAACCAACGTCGTCGACGAGGGGGAATACGATGCCCTGCGCTGGTGCCGGATTCTTGCCGACCACAAGGTCAGCGTCTGGTATACCGCGCCGACCGCCATCCGCCGGCTGATGCGCCAGGGCCTTGAACCGGCCAGTCAGTACGATCTGCGTCAGCTGCGGCTGATCCACAGTGTCGGCGAGCCACTCAACCCGGAGGCGGTGCTCTGGGGAGTTAAGGCAATGGGCCTGCCGATTCATGACAACTGGTGGCAGACCGAGACCGGCGGGATCATGATCGCCAACTACCCTGCCTTGGAGATCCGCCCAGGTTCGATGGGCCGACCGCTGCCGGGCATTGAAGCGGCGATCGTCAAACGAGTCGCCGACCACACGGTCGAGGTGATCGATGTGGCGGAGGTTCAAGGCGAACTGGCTCTGCGGCCGGGCTGGCCATCGATGTTTCGCGGCTACCTGCACGACGAAGAGCGTTATCGGCGCTGTTTTGTCGGCGGCTGGTATCTCACCGGTGATCTGGCCAGGCGCGATGGGGACGGCTACTTCTGGTTTATCGGCCGTGGCGACGACATCATCAAAACCTCCGGCCACATGGTCGGCCCATTTGAGGTGGAAAGTGCCCTGATGGAACACCCCGCTGTCGCCGAAGCGGGGGTAATCGGCAAAAAGGATCCATTGATTGGCGAAATGGTCAAGGCCTTTGTCGCCCTCAAGCCCGGCCATCAGCCGAGTGAAGCCCTGCGTCTGGAGCTGATCGGCTTTGCCCGGAAGCGACTCGGTTCGGCGGTGGCCCCGAAAGAGCTCGAGTTTCAGATCGATCTGCCGAAAAACAAGGCCGGCAAGATCATGCGGCGGGTTCTCAAGGCCCGGGAACTTGGCCTGCCCGAAGGAGACCTCTCCACCCTGGAGACCACACCATGAAAAAGCGCCCAACCGAGAGAACTGCGGCCAGCACGATCATCGAGGAAGACGGGCCCCGCCTGCTTCAGGCAATGCTCCGCATCCGTCGCCTCGAAGAAAAATGTGCCGAGTTGTACAGCGCCTCGAAGATCAGGGGTTTCCTCCACCTCTACGACGGCGAGGAAGCGGTGGCAGTTGGCGTGCTCGATGCGCTCAACCAAGAAGATGCAGTGGTCGGCACCTATCGCGAACACGGTCATGCCCTGATCCGCGGCGTCTCCGCCGGGGCGATTCTCGCCGA
>JAZBOD010000552.1:0-3667 GCA_036350955.1 Desulforhopalus sp.
AGACCTTGGGCCCCTCGGGGGCGTTAAGCGGTTGTCTTTCTCCAGGCTCTGGTTTACATATCAGGAACCGTTATCGAGACTGAGCAAACCTTGCCACAGGTACCAAATATGATCAATCCCCCTGTACATCCCTTTTTCTTCTTCCAATTACCCAGAAGGTAAGAGGTACGCCGTGCTCAACACAGAAGTCCTATTAGAGGATGAAGCCCTGCGGGATGGTCTGCAGATTGAATCCCAGATTTTCACCCTGGAACAGAAGGTGACACTCTTTCACCTGCTTCGCCTGGCTGGGGTAAAGAGAATTCAGGTAGGTTCCTTTGTCCACCCGAAGGTAGTGCCGCAAATGGCCGATACCGATGCGCTGATCCAGTACCTGGGAAAGCAGGCCGGCACGGTCATTTCCGCCTTGATTCTCAACAGCAAAGGACTTGAGCGGGCCCTTGCCTGCGGAGTCGGCCATGTCAGCATGTCTGTCTCGGTCAGCGACAGCCATAGCCGCAAGAACGCCAGGAAACCAGCAGCCGAAGCCCTCACCGAAATGATTAACTTGATCGGTGAGGCGCACAATGCCGGACTGGCAGTCAGAGCCGGCCTGCAAAGCGCTTTTGGTTGCGTTTATGAGGGGGCGATTGCCGAATCAGCAGTCTTGGACGCAGCGGAACAGCTCGCTGCCGCTGGTGTGGCGGAAATCAACCTGGCCGACTCCAGCGGAATGGCCTCCCCCTACACAGTCCGTTCCCTGGTAAACCAGTTTTCCGAGAAGTTTCCCGAGGTGAAGGCTTCCCTCCATCTTCACGATACCAGAGGACTGGGCCTGGCCAACATGTTTGCCGGTTACGAAGCCGGGGTGAGGATATTTGATGTCTGTGCCGGGGGATTGGGGGGATGCCCATTCATCAGGGGAGCTGCTGGCAACATTCCCAGCGAGGATGCAGTTCATCTTTTTTCTGCACTGGGCATACCAACCGGTATTGACCTCGATAAACTGATTAAGGCAGTGGATTTTTTAGAAACTGCCCTGGGGAGGAGCCTTCCGGGGCGAATGAAAAGAGTGATTCAACAGGGGACGGAATGCGCACCCTAGTCTGCGGCCAGGCCATCCCTGGCCTGACCACCGTTGGCTGGTTTCTCGAGATCGATCATCTGGGCCGATTATGATGACTGGTGGTGACTGTCACCCTTTCTCCAGCAGAATCGTGGCCGAGAGTCTCCAGAATTTGGCCGACAATCTGCTGTGGAGACCTGCCGCTGGTGGTTATCTGAGTAAACTGTGCGTACCCCTCGCGACGCTCTTGCAGCAGTTCGACGACACGGGCGAGGGGGTTGGCGGTATCAAGCAGAGGGCGTTTACCTCGGTTATCGGCTGATACCCGGCGGAGTATCTCCTCCGGGGTGGCAACCAGACAGAAAACCTGGCCTTTGGCGGTCAGCGCCTGGGCGTTGGCCGGATCCAGCATCAGCCGCCCTCCGGTCGAGATCACCACCCCCTCGACCCCACCCAACTCCCTGGCAATATCGGCCTCCATATCGCGGAAAACCTGCTCCCCCTTGATCCGAAACACCTCGTGCACGGCCATTCCGCACTGCTGTTCAATCAGTTTATCGGTATCAACGAACCGGTATTGCAGGCTTTTCGCCAATAAAATCCCAACCGTGGTTTTTCCCGTCCCCATAAAACCGGTCAGAATAATATTCGGCCGAGAAAGGCTCTTCATTGTGCTGGGTTAATGCTCATGCTCATGGGGTTCACTGCCGTGGCCCGGGTGATCATGATCGTGCGAACCATGATGGTCATCGTGGTGGTGGTCGTGGATCTCCACTGCCTCGTGGTGATCATGGGGATGCTTATGTTCGTGCAGATGGTCGTGGGCATGGACATGTTGATGGTCGTGGCTGTGTTCTGTGCCGTTGTGGCGGTGTTCGTGGTCATGATGATGCTCGTGCTCATGACCGTGCAGGTGGCGGTGTTCGTGTTCTCCTTTCATGGTGATCTCCTTGCCTTGGTGCGTGGTCTATCCTGGCCGCAGGGCATCCGGCCAACTCGTCGATCCTGCTGATCCTGCAGGATATCGGGGAGTTCCCCTGAGGCTCACTATTATACCGCTTGGCTCTTTGCGCCCGTATTTTTTTGACCGGCCAAGGCACACTGTCCACTCTTTCTTAGGACAGCACTTAAGAGAAGGCATAGAGCGGTGCCATCGCCTGACGGAGTTCGGCGATGGGGATCTGTCCCGGAGCACTCGACTCGAGACCCGCGGCAAAGGTGATCTCCGAACCAAAGATTCCACCGGCAATCCGGCTGATCGCTCCGATCTGCCCCATGGCGACCGTCACCAGCGGCACACCGATCCCCGCCTGGCGTACCCGGTTGGTCACCCGAAACAGAGTGAGCACATCTGCGGCATTGTTTGGCATTACCGCAATCTTGGCAATATCCGCCCCGGCCGAAACGGCCCGGTGAAGAATATCGATGAGCACCTCTTCATCCGGCGTGTGGCGAAAATTGTGATAGGAGAGGAGTAGCGGAATGTTCTGCACCCGGGCCACCTGCCGGACTGTTGTTAGGAAATCGACGGAGTTGGCCAGCTCAGTGTCGACAATATCGATATTTCCAGAGCCAATAGCCGCCGTGAGCAGCTCAAGACGATGCTGCGCCGAGACGACTGCCCCGCCACCCTCCTCACTCATCCGGCAGGTGAAAAGCAAGGGAAGAGTCCCGATGCGCCGCCGGATCCCCTCGAGGAGGCGCAGGGAGCTGGCAATATTGTCGATTTCGGCATAACCGTCAATTCGCCACTCAAGGATATCCGGCTGCATTGCCGCCAGCCTTCCCGCATGATCAAGGATAGTCTCCGGCAGGGCGGCCACCAGCGGCAGGCAAATCAATGGCCGAGCCCCCCCCGGCACCACCGCGCTGATCATCCCCCCTCCGCTCTTCTGCAAACCAGTCAACACCTTTTCTCCCAACAGCCTCCGGTTGTTTTGCTCGTCGTGGCCATTGCAGCAACAGCCTGATCGCCACTGTACGCTATTTCCACCGAGAGCTCAAGACCGGCCACCCACCGGCCCTGTTCAGCTCTTCCTCGGACGATCAACAGTACTCTTTTCCTCTCCGGTTTGCTACAGAACTGCCGGGGTAAACCCTTGCCTTTGCTCCGGCCGGACCAATAAAAGGTGTTGACAAAAACGGCTTGATCTATTTATAGAAACAGAGAGACTGAGCGCTCGATCAGAAATCTCCTCGCTCCTTTTTTCGGTCACAGTGCTCCCTCTTCCCTGTATCGCCGTGTGCTCAACAACGTTCATGGAGGGGCTACCTTTCGGTCTCAAATCTCCCCCGCCAACCACGCATAATCAACCACTGCCGGTCGGTCAGCAGACCCAAAATCTAAAAAGGAGGACTTCTCTTACAACCCAGGTCCCTGCTTCGCAAAATCGCTGCGCCACGGAAAGGGCAGTTGCATTCCCGCACAACAGGTTACAGAAGAGTATTCGTTGTTTTGGCCGCTCGGTTCAACCGCCACTCCGCAGGTGAACCGGACACGATCACCCCTTTATTCAAGGAGATAAGCAATGAAGGAACAACTGTACAAAAGGGAAATCCGCATCACCATCGTCTTTAGTGTCCTGCTGTTGCTTTTCGGGCATTTCGCATCGATTTTCGTTC
>JAZBOD010000553.1:0-6779 GCA_036350955.1 Desulforhopalus sp.
GCGGACCAGCATATGGTCGTTGATCAGTTTATTGATCGCCTGGCGGACGGTCATCCGGTGGACCTGAAACATCGTTGCCAGTTCACTCTCATTGGGAATCTTATCGCCCGGGACAATCTTTTTGTCTCTGATCTGCTCGGAAAGGTACTGGTAGATGATCTGGTATTTGGGCGTACTCATGCTGTCCTCGGTCCAGAGCGCGAAAGGTGCTCGGCGGGTTTTATAAAAAAATCAATTATATCAAGAGCAAGGCTGAAGGAAAGGATATTACCAGACAAATTTGGGGGGGACAACCGCCAATCAGGCTTATTGCGGGTTTTTCTTCATCCCGTCGGGCCCTTGGCGATGCAGTTTCGGGGCAAGACCTGAGCAGTCTGCCGACCTCCGTGGCAAGATGAGGGGTGGTTGAGAGCGGGTCGCGATTGATATTTATAAATATTTGCAATAAGGTGGCTGATGGTAAACGACTGCTTCAAAGAAGTTGTCGCCTGTGCTGCCTTCTGGAGAACGACTGTGACTGATTGTAGAGCTGGGGAGTAGTGATGAGCGAAGTATGGATGGCGATGGGTCTGACCCTGTTTGCCGGGATGGCTACCGGGATCGGCAGCCTTCTCGCCTTTACCGTGAAAACCACCAATTATCGTTTTCTCTCTGTTGCCACCGGTTTTTCCGCGGGGGTGATGCTCTACGTCAGCTTCGTCGAGATTCTGGTCAAAGGCTCCGCCGCACTGATCCTGGAATATGGCGAGTACTGGGGTAACTGGGTCAATGTAGGCTCTTTTTTCGGCGGCATGTTGCTGATTGGTTTGATTGATAACCTGATTCCCTCCGCTGAGAATCCCCATGAAGTGCACGGTAAGGAGGCGATGCGGCCCCTGCAGGACCCTTCGGCACCGTTGCCTGATTTTGGTGCCCTCCCGGTCAGCACCGGCCCGGAAACAGGGGGAGTGGAACACGATGGGGCAGCCCACAAGCACAAGTTGATGCGCATGGGGATGTTCACCGCCCTGGCAATTACCATCCACAATTTTCCGGAGGGCTTGGCCACCTTTCTTGCTGCTCTCCAGGATCCGATGCTTGGCCTGGCTATTGCCGTGGCCATTGCCCTGCACAACATCCCCGAGGGGATCAGTGTCTCCGTGCCGATCTACTACGCCACAGGTAACCGGAAAAAGGCCTTTTTTTACTCCCTGTCCAGCGGCTTGGCCGAACCCGTCGGCGCCACGGCCGGCTATCTCGCCATTCTCTTTTTCTTTGGCGGTGATGACGGGGCGATACCCGTTCAGATTATGGGCATACTCTTTGCCGGGGTGGCCGGTATCATGGTCTACATCAGCCTCGACGAACTGCTGCCGACCAGCAGGGCCTACGGCAAGGGGCATGACAGTCTGTTTGGCCTGGTCGGCGGGATGGTGGTGATGGCGCTCAGTCTGTTGCTGATGCAGTAGCTGCCGGCGATCAGCCGAGAATCTCCTTGAATACCCTGAGAAAATTGCCGCCGAGAATGCCTAGAATCGCCTCGTCGCTGTAACCGCGCTCGAGCAGCAGGGCGGTCAGTTCGGCAAGGGCCTGGTGGCCACCGAGGACGTCCCGGGTGGGCAGGGCCTGTTCGAGGTTGAGATAATCCGCGAAGCTGTCGCAGAGGTCAAGCCCGAGGCCGGCATGGGCTACCCCGGCAATTTTGACCAGGTGGTCGAGGTGATCGGCCATGTCGGCGACCGAGGCGATCGCCCCGTCGTCGCGGAGGAAGTGGTTGACGGCGTTGATGCCGATCACTCCCCCTCCGGCGGCGATCGCCTCGATTTGTCTATCGGTGAGATTGCGCATTGTCCCGGCCAGGGCCCGGCAGTTGGAGTGGGAAGCGATCAGCGGCCGGCTGGCAATCTCCAGGACATCGGCCAGCCCCTCGTCGTTGAGATGACTGACATCAATCACCATGCCGAGGGCTTCAGCCCTCTCCACCAGTTGTACCCCAAAGTGACTTAATCCACCGCGGTGGCCGGTGCGGGTCGGTTTGAAAAAGGCCCCTTCGCCGACCATATTTCGTCTGCTCCACACCAGGCCGAGACCACGGACCCCGAGTTCATGGAAGATCCGCAACAGGTGGAGGTCATTGTGCAGCGGCTCGGCCCCCTCCAGACTGAGAAAGAGTGCGGTCTTTTTGGCCTGGCGTGCCGCGATGGCTTCGCTGGCGCTGCGGCAGAGGCGGAAGGCGCCTGGGCTTTCATCGATCTCTTCGAGGAGATGGCTGATCTGGTCGAGGGCGCGGCGCAGCCCCATCTCCGGGAGAAAATAGTCGGGGATGAACATCGCCGAGACCAGCAGGTCGAAGCCCCCCTGCCGGAAGCCCTCGAGATAACTGGTCTCGATTACTTTCCGCAGGCCCCGCTCGCGGCGGTTCTGCACCTCGTAGGTCAGATCGAAATGGGCATCGACGGTAAAGGCCCGGCGGTGGATCTCCGCGACCCGGGCATTGGCTTGCTGGCGCATCGGGGTCTCCACAATCACAGTTTTACAGGGTAAAGAGAAAAAACCGCAGCACCTCGAACCAGCTGTCGGCGGTAAAGGCCACCTGACGGGGGGCAAGCAATTGGGCCCCGGGATAGAAGGCGCAGCGGTATGCCTCCTGGCTGGTGGTGTAGCTGGTCTCGATCCGGAACTGTGCGGGCAGCGACCGGCCGGCTGGCGGGGCGATATCCTGAAGGGCTCGGCGGACCCCGGACTCGATCTGTTCGATGGCGGTTTGCGGGTGGATGTTTATCGTCGAGGCACCGATTCCGCTTTTCACCGCCACGGTGGTGATCGCCGGGGTAATTTCTCCGGCGTGCGCGCAGATCTCGGCATCGCCGGAGAGAAAGACCACCGGCACCTTCTCGAGCATCGCAGTGTACCAGTTGATCAGAAATTCCGAGGCCGGTCTTTGGTTGATGGTCAGAGCGGTAACCCGGGTACTGCTCATGGTGTGGGCCAGTGGACTGCCACCTCCTCCGGCGTAGCTGTGGTAGCCGATCATCAGGGCGGCGGCGTAGGATGCATCGAGTTCCTGCATCATCATATAGGGGTGCCTGCTCCAGCCACGAATCAGGCTGGCCGGCTGGGGCAGCTCGGCGGCGAGGAGATTGCAGGCACTGTCATGGGCATCGCGAACGACAATTTCCTCGGCCCCGGCAGCAAGAGCACCGCGGCAGGCCGCCGCCACTTCGCCGGTCATTTGCCGCTGGAACTCCTGGTATCCTTCACCGTTCCGGGTCACTTCGGCCCAGCCGGTGGTGCCGCAGATCCCTTCCAGATCGACGCTGATATAGATCTTCATGCTCCTCCTCCCCGGGATTGTCCGGGTTACTGATCAATACGCTCAATGCCAAGACCCGGGAAATCGGCAAAGATCACCCTGGCCCCCTGGTAGCTGATCCCGCCCGATGCCGGATTGATCCTGCAGAACAGCGGGGCGTCGAGGTCAAAGCGCTGAATGACCGTCCGGCTGGCGGCCAGGTGGGCGGCAGCGGCGACGCTTACCTGGCTCTCCATCATCGAGCCGATCATGCAGGGAATCCCTGCTGATTCGGCGATCGCACAGATTTTCAGGGCGTTGTAGATCCCGCCGCATTTCATCAACTTGATGTTCAAACCGTCTACCGCCGCCATCCTTACCAGACGCAGGGCGTCTTCGGCAGTAAAAACACTTTCGTCGGCGTAGACCGGGCAATCCAGCCGCTTGCGAACCCAGCGGAGCCCGGCATAATCACCGGCGGGGACAGGCTGTTCCATCAGATCGAGATCGATCCCCAGCCGGGCCAGTTCCCGGCCCACCGTCACCGCCTGTTTGGCATTCCAGCCCTGGTTGGCGTCGATGCGCAGCCGGGCATCGACCGTGCCGGCGATACTCACCAGGCGCTGGATATCCTCCTTGGGGTCGCCGCCGACCTTGATTTTCAGGGTGGTAAAACCGCGCTCACGGTGTTCCAAGCTCTCGGCAACCATCTTCTCCGGGCTGTCAAGACTGACGGTGATATCGCTTTCGATCTCGCGAATCATCCCACCGAGGAGCTGATAGAGCGGGATGTCGTGACGCTTGGCCAGCAGATCCCAGATTGCCATATCAACCGCCGCCTTGGCTGAATAATTGCCGACAAGGCAGCGGTTGAGACGCTGAAAGATCGTCTCGGAGCGGGCCAGTTCCATGCCGGTCAGCTGACTGCGGAGATGGTCGATTGCCGCGGTGATTGACCCTGGCGTTTCACCGGTAATCACTGCGGTGGGTGCGGCCCCGCCAAAGCCGACCAGGCTGGAGTCGGTATGCACGGTGACGAGGATGTTGGTGAACTGGTCAACAGAGCGGAGAGCGGTTTTGAAGGTGCGGTTAAGAGGAATCGTCACCTGTCGGGTGGTGATATCGGTGATGTTCATGCCGTCTCCTTTTGCGGGCGATAGCGGTTTACCGAAATGAAGGTCTGCCGGTGATGGGGGCTGAAATCGGCCTCATCTGGCCGGAGGCTGTTGCGCCGCACCCAGCCGCTGGCATGGATGAAGCGCTCCTCCCCAAGGGCGATACCGACGTGGGTCACTCGCTCCGGGGTTTTGCCGAAAAAGAGCAGGTCACCTGGCCTGGCGAGACGATGATCGTCACCGAGTATGCAGTGCTGGTGCTGCTGCCAGGAGTCGCGGGGGAGCAGCAGGCCGTGCAGCCGGAAGATGGTCTGGACCAGACCTGAGCAATCAAAGCCTTTGGGGGTTCTGCCTCCCCAGCAGTACGGGTAGCCGAGGAATGCCCGGGCAAGGGCGGTGATCGCCTCGGCGGAAAAGGGGGCAAAATCACCGAAATGGTGCTTTCCCGCCCAGCCGGTCAGCCCATCGGGCAGGGTGAGCCGGTACCAGTCATCCTCTTCCCCGGAGCGGATCAGGCGGCAGCCGATTACCGCGTCCCGGACAGTTTCCGCCTGGCGGTCAGGCGCCAGGCGGATCCGCAGGCCATGGCTGGTTACCTGCAGCCGTTCTCCTGCCGGTTGTTCACCATAGGCCAGTTGGTCGCTGGAGATCCAGCTCTGGTAGCCGTCCTCCTGAATGACCTGGGAAAAACCTGCCTGCTCGTCGACAATGCTGACCTGTTCGCCGAGGATGCCCTGGGTCGCCACCTCACTGGCATAGGAGGGCTGATGGTAGTGGCTGCTGACACTGACATTGATGGTCGCCTTGCGGTTCATCCCTGCCTCGCGTTTAAGGTTTTGCCTGGTTTGACCTGGTATGGAAATCTTCAAAAGCGTCGATCGCCGCCCGATCGTAGCCTTTGCCGGCCAGGAGGAGCTGGCCGGTATAGGGGTGGCTGATCTCCCCGCTCTGCAGCTGTTTTCGGCTGATCGTCTCGACGATCACCCCCTGGCTCATCACCGCCAGGTGGTCACACATATGGGAAACTACCGCCAGGTCATGGCTGACCAGCAGATAGGTGAGCCGGCGTTGTGTACGGATATCCTGGAGCAGATTGAGAACCTCGGCCTGAATCGACACATCAAGCGCTGAGGTCGGTTCGTCGAGCAGGATCAGGGAAGGTTCGAGGATCAAAGCCCGGGCAATCGCCACCCGCTGCCGCTGGCCACCGGAGAGCTGGTGCGGGTAGCGGAAGCGGAACTGCGGGCCGAGGCCGACCTCACGGAGGACCTGTTCCACCCGCTGGCTGGCATCGCCAAGGCGATGGATGGCCAGGGGTTCGCGCAACGTCCGGTCGACGGTATGGCGAGGGTGCAGGGATGCATAGGGATCCTGGAAAACCATCTGCACCTGGCGGGAGAACCAGAGATCCCGCCGGCGGTGGAGAACCTGTCCAGCCACACTGATGGTTCCGGTCCAGCGATCGAGCAGGCCGGCGATACAGTTGAGTACCGTCGATTTGCCCGAGCCGGACTCCCCAACCAGGCCGAAGCTGCCGCCCTCCGGCAGCGAAAAACTGACCTCCTGCAAAGCCTGGTTACGGGCGGCACCATGGCCGAAAACGATGCTCAACCGGTCTATCACCAGCATCTGGGCACTCATCGGCGGGTGCCTCCCGGAAAATCAGCAGTGAGCCATGCCGCATCCCGCTCCAGGGTGGGCAGCCGCGTTCTGTTCCCCTGAACCTTGGGCAGACAGTTGATCAGTCCCCTGGTGTAGGGGTGCTCTGAGCGGTGCAGGTCACCGGCGGCAAGGGTCTCCATCACCCGGCCGCCGTACATGATGATCACCCGGTCACAGAAGGAGGCGACCAACTCGAGATCGTGGGAGATGAAGATCAGGCCCATGCCGCGCTGGCTGACCAGATCGTCGAGGATTGCCAGTACCTGCAGGCGAACGGTGACATCAAGCGCCGAGGTCGGTTCGTCGGCGATCAGCAGACTCGGTTCGGGAATGAGCATCATCGCAATCATGATCCGCTGGCCCATCCCGCCGGAGACTTCGTGGGGGTAGAGGTTATAGACCTGTTCCGGGTTCCTGATCCGCACCGCGGCAAGCATCTCCAGGGTCTGCCGCCGGGACTGTTGGGCGGAAACCCGGCGATGCAGGCTGTAGGCCTCGCGGATCTGCTCGCCGACCCTGCGGACCGGGTTGAGGGAGTACTTGGGATCCTGCATTACCATCGAGATCTGCCGGCCACGGATTCGGCGCAGCTCTTTTTCAGAAAAAGCAAGGAGGTTTTCCCCTTTGAAGTTGATGGTTTTTGCGGAAATATTGGCATAGGACGGCAGCAGGCGAAGGATCGCCCGGGCGGTAATCGATTTCCCTGAACCCGACTCGCCGACAATGCCGAC
>JAZBOD010000554.1:0-4575 GCA_036350955.1 Desulforhopalus sp.
ATCCATTCTCAAACAGCAAGAAGTGAATTTCTCAGGTGCTAAAGTACTAAGCATCACCGGCGGCCACGGCAAGCAGCGGCGCCGGGCAGCCGGCTGTTTGTCAGGATTGGGGGCAGATTTGCCTTGATCTGCTTGCCTCTGCGGTGAGAAAGGCTTATTCTAATAGCTCATCCGAGAGCCCGGTTACCTGATGCTGCCGCAGAGTGCCGTTGTTCGGTATTAACTCTTTGCCGGAGGAGAAAAAACTGAGATGGTGGTACGCATCCTGATTGCCGGGTTTGCCTCCTTTGTCTGCGGGTTCAGCTACCTGGTCGGCCTGACCCGGCTGATGACCGGGCTGCTCATCGGTTTCAATGCCTTCTGTGCCCTGGCCCTCGGCGGACTCTTCCTGATGCCGGTCGATGCTGAGCGGCTGCTTTTGCCGGTATACCAACCGGTGCCTGCCTGGCCCTATTTTCTCCTCGGTCTGGTCCTGGCGGCAATGGTGGTTGTCCTCTACAAGCTGCCGGGAGAGAGGTCAGCGGCTGAGCCGGTCTCCACCGTCCACTATAAATACCTTCTCGGCGGGATCGGTGGCTATCTGCTCAGTCTGTTCCTCTCTTCCGCCTACT
The DNA here is from genome assembly GCA_036350955.1 of Desulforhopalus sp. Lineage (GTDB taxonomy): Bacteria > Desulfobacterota > Desulfobulbia > Desulfobulbales > Desulfocapsaceae > Desulforhopalus_A. The sequence goes on from JAZBOD010000554.1 coordinate 612, forward strand.
GGTTCCCCTCCGACGAACACCGGCTGGTCAGCGATCCATCGACTTTGGCCTGGGAGGTTTTTGGCGGTACCTGCCTGTTTCTCGTTGGCATCTCCATCTCCTGTTATTTGCTCTACCGGGCCTCCCGGGGGGTATCCGAGCAGTACCCCGACCTGATGCGCCGCTTTGTTCTTGGTCTGTTTGCCTTTCTGCAGATGGACAAGGTGCCCCTGCTGGTTGCCTACCTGCTGCTCTACTCCCCCGACAGCAAGGTGATCTTCCCCAACATCGCTGCCCTGGCCCTGACCGCGACAATTCCGGTGGGCCTTATGCTGATCAAGGCGACCTGGGATTCCCGCCTGGACTGATTTCCCGCCGGTCTGCGGCCTGCTGATGGTGCACAAAGAGATCGACAATCTTCCCCAGTTTATCGGCGATACCTTGCAGTGCCTGGGCAGCCGGGCAGTTCGGCGAGAGTTCGCACAGCGGAATAAAGGCCTTGAGCGCTTCCGCGACCGAGCGGTCCTCCGGGATATCTCCCAGCTCCGGCAGTTCAATTGCCAGGTACCTGGCGACCATCTGGCGCAGTTTGACCTTATTGACCATGCCGCCAGTGCCGTCACGGTTGATGATCAGCAGCGGATGGAAAAAGCTGAGCGCCTCCCGGGCCTTGGCCAGGCCGTCCCGATCGCTTTTGCCGGCCAGGTCGAGGACCTCCTTAAGGGTTGAAAACCGCCCCTTTTTCAAGGCCAGGGCGGCCTCACTGCCCGAGAGGAAGGCGGAGAGCACCCGGCGGATGGTGGCCAGCTGGAGGAAGTTGTAGAAGTCGAGGATGGCCGTCGGTTCCGGTTGGGTGAGGCCGATCTGGATATCGGAGTGCATGAAAAAATCCAGAGCGTGGTAGCTGGTTCCGGCGCCGACATCCAGCAGAAGAATATCGGTGTCGATCTGCCCCAGGGCGCGAAAGAGGCGCTGCTTCTCCTGGAAAGAGATGTTGGCGGTCTGCAGGGTGTCGCCGCTGCCGGGGATCAGGCCAAGACCGTGGTAGGCGTAGAGGGGGTGGATCACCTGGTCGAGGCGATCGATCCGCCGGTTGAGGAAATCGCTCAGACTCCGTTTCGGTTGGAGCAGGCCGAACAGGTAGTGGGCATCGGCACCGCCGAGGTCGAGATCGACCAGGCAGACCCGGCGGCCGCTTCTCGCCAGGAGCAGGGCGAGGTTGGCGATAATCATCGTCTTGCCGGTGCCCCCCTTGCCGGAGCCGATGGAAATGGTGATGGCCATGCTGCTCCTGGTGCTCAAGGCTCAGTTTTTCTGGCGGCGCAACCGGATCCGGTAGATCCGTTCCGCCCGGGCAAGCAGCGTCCCCAGTTTGATCCCGCTCCCCTCCGGGCCACTCCACAGCTCCCAGCCCTCTTTGGCGCGAAGCACAATCTTGCCGGCTTCATGGCTGAGGACGGCATCGGCGAGGAGTCCGCTGTCGGCCGGTTCCGCCGCCGGGGATGGCTGGTTTTTCTGGAGCTGGACGCAGGCGGAACAGAGCTCTCGCCCCGCTTCGCCGAAAAGGCCCAGGACTGTGCCGCAGTCTTTACAAAATCGCATCGATCTCCCCCGGACTGGTTCGCTGCGGCCCGCTTCTCCCGTGCGGTGGCCTGCCGTTTCGGCCTCCCGTCCTCCTCTTTTCGGCCGGATATGCGGAAATCTTTATCTTTTCAAGCTCCTCAGCCGCACACCGTACGGGCAAAGTGTGGCAGGGTGGCGGCGAGGTCGCCGGCAAAGAAGTAATCGGTCAACCCGTGGCCATCGCCGTAGGCAGAAGCGGTCAAAGTCTGCTCGAGGTTGAACTCGTAGACCAGCCCGCCGCGCTGCTTGACCAGGGCCGGCAGACCCGCTGCCGGGTAGACCTGGGCCGAGGTGCCGATCACCAGAAGCAGGTCGCAGCCGCTGATCAGCTCTTCGATCTGGTCAAGATCGCGAACCGCTTCGCCAAACAAAACGACATTGGGCTTGTAGGGGGAGCGGCAGTGGCGGCAGTGCGGCACCTCTTCTGTGTGGTAATGGTCAGCCTCGACCGGGATCAGATCGCCGCAGCGCAGGCACTGGAGGTGCTGGTGGTCGCCGTGGATCTCCAGTACCCGGCGGCTGCCGGCGAGCTGGTGGAGATTGTCGACGTTCTGGGTGACCAGTCCATGGAGGAGGCCGCGGCTCTCCAGGTCAGCCAGGGCGTGGTGGGCGGCGTTGGGCTTTTTGCCGAGCAGCTCGCGGCCGAGGGCGCGGTAGAGCTGCCAGGCCTTTTCCGGGTTGCGGCGGAACACCTCGAGGGTGGCGTACTCATCCGGAGAAAAGTGTGACCACAGCCCACCGGGGCTGCGGAAGTCGGCGATGCCGCTGTTGACCGAGATCCCGGCGCCGGTCAGCGCCACCGGCCTGGCCGCGGCGGTAAAGTGGCGGGCAGCTTCGCCCAGGGCGGTTTCCTCTTTACCAACAACAATGGTCTTCATGGTCAGGTGGCTCCTTCTCGGCTGTTGTGCTGCGGCTGCGCAGACTGATCCGTTCCACCACTTGGCGGTAATAGGCGTGGTCGGTGGTGATCGAGGTCGGGGTTGTTCGGCTGGCGTCGATTTTGATCAGCAGCAGGTTGAGCTTTTTCATCTGCCGCAGCCGTTCGTGGGCGTCTTCTGTTGCGGCAATCAGTTCTTCCAGCCGCTGCACCTCCTTACGGGCCTCGATTTCCGGGGGGAGATAGCCGCTGTTTTTGAGGATCTTGTAGGCCATCTTCAGGTCGTCGGGGACAAAGTGGTCATCATTTAACGGCAGAGGCCGGTTCTGCCATTTCGGCGAGTTGAGATCTCTTTCCTGCATCGCTTCGACGATGCGCTGTTCGGCGATCTGGTGCAGAACGTTCATTTTTCGTCCTCACTCCGGGAAGAGAAGAGATTGCAGCATAGCGTGTTCCTCTACCCGTCAGGGGAGAACCTGCTGCAGCCAAGAGCCGATAGCCTCGATCTGTGGCGGACAGACCGCATGTTCCATCGGGTAGGTCTGGTAGCTGACCGGGTAGCCCATGCCGCTCAGCTGGTTCACCGCCTGGCGGCCGAGGTTTTCCGGGACCAGGGGGTCGTCGAGGCCATGTTGGACGAGGATAGGCACATCCCGGTTGGCCGGGCTGCAGTGCAGTTCGTCGCTGCCGGCCAGATAGCTGGACATCGCCAGCAGGCCGGCAAGGCGGGCCGGGTAGGTAAGTACCACCTGGTAGGCCACCGCCCCGCCCTGGGAGAAACCGGCGACAACGATCCGTTCGGCCTTGATCCCCCGTTCGATTTCCCGGTCGACCAGCGCCCGGACCTCGCTGGCCGAGGCGATCAGCCCGGCGACGTCGACCCGGCGATCGATGTTCATCGCCAGGATATCGTACCAGGCCGGCATCACCATCCCGCCGTTGATGGTTACCGGCCGGGATGGGGCATGGGGGAAGATGAAGCGGATCGCCGCCGCTGGCGGCAGACGCAGCTGTGGGACGATCGGGGCAAAATCGTGGCCATCGGCTCCGAGGCCGTGCAGCCAGATCACCGCCGCATCGGGCCGGTCGGCGGTGGGGATTTCAATACAGGGAAGCAGGGACATCAGGGACCTCCTCGGTCTGTTGCACATCCGGCTGCCCAAGCTGGGGAAATCGGCATCGGCGGGCAGCCAATTTACTGTAATAATCTGGAAAGAGATGGTACTCTTCCCGCTTGAGCACCCTGGCGTTGGACCACCGAACAGGGTTGTTTTATCAAAATCACATTGCCCAGACTGCCTGGCCTTACCTCCAGCTGCGGCATGGGGGGCATATATTTCCCGTAGGGTGCGTCATACGCACCATTTGTGCAAGCACCCTGGCGCGCTCTTTGGGGTGCCGGTTGGTGCGCGGTGCGCACCCTACGTGCCGCAAAAGTGGTCTGCAGCCTGTCTCGTTTTGCCGGAAGCTGCATTGTGAAAGGCC
>JAZBOD010000555.1:0-8913 GCA_036350955.1 Desulforhopalus sp.
CCAATCGGTTGCAGTTTTTACGCCTGGCTCACAAGACGTAACCAGTCTGACGGTATAAACGATTCGGATGCCAATTATATCAACTACTGCATGTCTACAGATATGCAGGATTCAGATATTATTTTTGGTGGAGAAAAGAAACTCGAAGCAGCAATACAAGAAGCATACGACGAATTTAAGCCAAAGGCAATTGCAGTATTTGCCACATGTCCTGTTGGACTCATCGGCGATGACATTCATGCTGTAGCTAAAAAGATGAAGAAAAAATTTGGTGACTGTAATGTCTTTGCCTTTAGCTGTGAAGGTTACAAGGGTGTGTCACAGTCAGCAGGTCACCATATTGCAAACAATCAGGTTTTCACCCACGTTGTTGGCGATACCGAAACCGAACACACCGAAAAATACAAAATCAACCTGCTCGGTGAGTACAATATTGGCGGTGATGGATTTGAGATCGACCGGATTCTTGAGAAATGCGGGATCGCCAATATTTCCACGTTCTCCGGGAATGCCACCTACGAAAAATTTGCCAGCGCCAACCAGGCCGACCTCAGCTGCGTGATGTGCCACCGTTCAATCAACTACGTCGCCGATATGCTGGAGACCAAGTACGGCATCCCGTGGATCAAGGTCAACTTCATCGGCGCCCAGGCCACCGCAAAATCGCTGCGGAAGATTGCCGCCTATTTCGGTGAACAGGAACTGATCGACCGGGTAGAGGCGGTCATCGCCGAAGAGATGCCGGCGGTCATTGCCGTGCAGGAGGAGGTCCTCCCCCGCACTACCGGAAAAACCGCGATGCTCTTTGTCGGCGGTTCCCGCGCGCATCACTATCAGGAGCTGTTCCGGGAAATGGGGATGAAGACCATCTCCGCCGGTTATGAATTCGGTCACCGTGATGATTACGAAGGCCGATCGGTGCTCCCCGACATCAAGGTCGACGCCGACAGCCGGAATATTGAGGAGATCGAGGTCAGCCCAGATCCTCTTCTCTATCGACCGCGCAAGAGTGCGGAAGAGATTGCCGCTCTGGAAGCACAGGGGCTTGAATTCAAAGCCTACGAAGGACTCAACCCGGACATGGCGGAGGGAAGCCTCGTTGTTGACGACCTCAACCAGTACGAGGCGGAAAAGCTGGTTGAACTGATGAAACCCGATCTGTTTTGCGCCGGGATCAAGGAAAAGTACTCGATCCAAAAGCTCGGCATCCCGATGAAACAGCTGCACAGCTACGACTCCGGCGGCCCCTACGCCGGTTTTCGAGGAGCAGTCAATTTCTATCGGGAAATCGACCGGCTGGTCAACAGCCGGGTCTGGAGCTACATGAAGGCACCCTGGCAGGAAAACCCGGAACTCTCGGCCACCTACGTCTGGGAATAACCAGTTGAAATACAATGGCATGAAGCCGAAACAGGCATTCATCGGGAAGGAACGACCATGCTACTGCGACATACCCCATTAGAAATCAGCGAGCGTAAAGCTCTGTCCATCAACCCGGCGAAGACCTGCCAGCCGATTGGCGCGATGTATGCGGCTCTCGGAATAAAGGGCTGTCTGCCGCACAGCCACGGTTCCCAGGGATGCTGCGCCTATCATCGCAGCACCCTGACCCGGCATTACAAGGAGCCGATCTCGGCGGCGACCAGCTCCTTTACCGAGGGTGCCTCAGTATTTGGCGGCCAGGCCAACCTGCTTCAGGCAATCAACAATATTTTCACGGTCTATGAGCCGGAGGTGATTGCCGTCCACACTACCTGCCTTTCGGAAACCATCGGTGATGACCTGCCGCAGATCTTTGACAAGGCGCGCAAGGAACAGATGGTTCCCGAAGGAAAAACCGTCCTTGGCGCATCGACACCCAGCTACGTCGGCTCCCATGTCACCGGCTTCTCGAACATGGTCAAAGCGATGGCCGCCCTGGCGGAGAACTCGGGGAAAAAGAATGGCCGGATCAATATTATTCCCGGCTGGGTCGAGCCGGCAGATATGGCGGAATTGAAGAGAATCGCCGGAATGATCGGCGTGCCGGTTACCATGTTTCCCGACACCTCAGGGGTTCTTGATGGCCCCCTTACTGGCCAATACCGGATGTTCCCCGATGCGGGTGCGACCATTGCCGAGATTCGCGACAGCGGCAACGCCATCGGTACCCTCGCCCTCGGTGAGTGGTGCTCAGCCGATGCGGCAAGACTGCTCGACACCAGCTGCAAGGTCCGCTGCTCGGTCCTCGACATGCCCTTCGGACTCAAAGCCACCGACCGGTTTATTGATGCGTTGCGCACGGTGGCCGGCACCACCGTACCGGAGGAGATCGTCTGTGAACGGGGCAGGCTGGTGGATATGATCTCCGATATGCATGGCTATCTCTACGGCAAAAAGGTTGCCCTGGTCGGCGACCCTGATCAGTTGATCGCCATGACCGAATTCCTGGTCTCGATGGACATGCAGCCAATCCATGTGGTTACCGGTACCCCGGGAAAGCGGTTTGAAAAACGGATCAGGGAGATCTGCGCCGAAGCTGCCTTCACTCCCAATGTCAAGGCGGCCGGTGACATGTTTCTTCTCCACCAGTGGATCAAAAACCAACCGGTGGACCTGCTGATCGGCAATACCTACTGCAAGTACATCGCCCGAGACGAAGATATCCCCTTGGTGCGCTGGGGATTTCCGATCCTCGACCGCCAGGGTCACCAGCATTTTCCGACGGTCGGCTACAGCGGCGCCCTGCGTCTGCTGGAAAAGATTCTCGGTGTGCTGCTCGACCGGATGGACCGTGACGCCCCGGAGGAACGGTTCGAGCTGGTGCTCTAGAGTCCTGCCAAGCCTCAGATATTGGACAGGTGAGAGGTACTCGAGCTCATCGACTTTGCACCAGAGACTCTGTTCAGCGGCTGGTGCAGGGATTTCCACCTCGAAGAACGTGAACAAGGCTATCAATTTTTACCCCTCGGCCCCGCCGGCTGAGGGGGAAGAGGGCAACCATGCAGGACAGGATCACCAACTCAGCCCCGCCGACACCCCATTTTCACCCCACCGGAACAGGGCCGAACCGGCCGAAAGGGGTATGGATCATGCCGATCGCCCCGATTGCCGTGGCCCGCTCAAGGTTTTCCCCGCCCACACCGCTGCACAATCGCTGCCAGACCACGGCTGAGGCGTTGACTGGACTGAGCAAAAGTCTCAGCAACGGCCATACAGCCAACCCTCTGGTAGTCATCTGTGGCCCCGGAGATCCGCTCGCCACCCCCGAATTGACGACTCAGGCGATTCAGGCAATCAAGGAGCGATTTCCCGATCTCCCGGTGGCCCTGCAGACCATGGGGCTTGGCAGCGCCCAACTGGCCGGGAATCTGGCCAGGGCCGGATTGAGCCTGGTGGAAATACTGGTCGACGGAATAGAGGCGGCTGTCTTGGAGAAGATCTACGCCTGGATCAGGCCGGGTCTGAGAACCCTTCCTCTTGGCAAAGCGATCAAACAGCTCCTCGACGAGCAGCGTTTCGGCGTTCCGGCACTCAAATTTCACGGTGTCGAAGTGGTTGTCCATACCACCCTCTATACCGGAATAAATCTTGATCACCTGGCGAAAATCAGTAGAGAGATGGCCGAACTCGGCGCCGATGCCATTGCCCTTTCCCCTTACACATCAGTCGTCGGCAGCGAAGTTTTGCTCTCTGCGCCGGATAAAGGGATGGTCGATACGGCTAGCGCTGCGGCGACCCGGTACCTGCCGGTCGTTCCTTCGTTGCTTTCCGACTCCTGCCAGCAGGGAGAACATCCTCAGCAGAGGGACTCGAGCGCCCCAAAGCCGACAGCGGAACGCCCTTTTCTCGCGGTGGTCAGCAGCAGTGGGATAGATATCGACATCCACCTTGGCCAGGCAAAAAGATTTTTGATCTACGGACCTGGCGAAGCAGGCCCGGTCTGTCTGCTCGGCACTCGAGCGGCACCGGCCCCAGGCCAGGGGGAAGAGCGGTGGAAGATGGCTGCTGCCACCTTGCAGGACTGCTTTGTCCTGCTCGCCGAAGGTGCCGGCGAGGCACCGCGACGAATCCTCGCCGAACATGGCCTGCCGGTGCTGCTCAACACTGGGGGGATCGACGTCACCGTCGACAGACTTTACGGCGGAGGCAAAAAAGGTTGCACAAAGCGCCTGTCCTCTGCCCCGGAAAACCCGAATTTCACCAGAGCAAACATCTAACACCCGAAAAACCAAAAAAAGGAGATGGCCATGGCCCTACCCCAACGACAGATTCTGCTCTGCCAGAGTTTTCGAGCAAAAGGCGATCCGAAAGGGATCTGCCACAAACAGACCGATGGATTCCTCCAGTATATCGAAGAAGAGATCCTTGACCGGGATCTCGACATCCAGGTTGTTGCCACCGGCTGCCTGAAGCAGTGCGAGTCCGGACCGATCATGGTGGTACAGCCGGACAACTGGTGGTTCAAGGGAATCGCCAGCGAAGAGGCGATCGACGCGGTTCTCGATGGCGTGGAGAACGGTGAGCCAGCCGCCGAGTACCTGATCCGCTGATCGACGTCGGGTGAACCAGGTTAACCTGGATACCCAGGAGAGCTGTTTTCTGCATTGGTTATTGACTGCCCCTGGACAGTGAGGGTGATCGGCAGGGCTGGTTGGTTTTGCCGGAGGCTGCATCGCGGAAGGCCCGGCAGGCCAGAGAAAACTGGCCCTTTAGGGTTGCGGACAGGACGTCCGCAACCGGCGGTCAGGCCAGGGATGGCCTGTCTGCCGGCCTCTCTGGCCGTGACGAATAGGCCAAAGCGCCGCAGCCGGAGGCAAAGCCAACCAGTCCGTATGAGGGGCTTTGAAAAAAGATGATCAGACCAGCCCAATACAATGATATCGCCGCGATGCTTCCGCTGCTCAAACAGCTCTTTACCATCGAGGCCGATTTTCAGTTCGATGCGGTGAGGCAACGGTGTGCCCTTGAACTCCTCCTCCGCTCACCAACCGCCCGGGTGCTGGTCGCCGAAAGCCACCAGAAGGTCGTCGCCATGGTTACCGGCCAACTGCTGATCTCCACCGCCGAAGGTGGCCCGGCCCTGGTGGTCGAAGATCTGGTGGTGGCAAAAACCTGTCAGCGGCAGGGGATAGCCACCAGGCTGATGGAAGGCCTCACCCGGTGGGCCCGGAGCAGGGGTGCCCATCGCCTGCAGCTCCTGGCCGACCAGAACAATGCCTCAGCACTGGAATTTTACCGTAGTCGAGACTGGCAGAACACCCAGCTGATCTGCCTGCGATTCCGTATCCCTGAAAAGGAGGAAACATGACGATAACCCAGATCGAAAATTGGCGTGATTATCAGCGTGACGGCGGCCAGTTTCTCAAAACCGCCAGAGCGGCGCACCATAAAGAGTCGGCCGCCTTTTCGCCAAGCACCTTGTACAACCTGACCTGCATGGGGATCGAAAAACTGATCATGGCCTATCTGATGAAAAACGGGAAGCTTGCCGAAAATCACACCATGGGCGATCTGCTGCGGGCCCTGGAAGAGCAGGGCAGTCAATTTGACAGCCTGCGGGACGGCCTGCTCTACCTTGACACCTTTCAGGAGATCTGCAGTCTGGAGGCAGGGCCGATGGTGACGCCCGCCGCAGGGGAGATCTCCCGGATCCTGACAATCGGCGCCGGCATTGAACATTGTCTTACGCCACTCCTTACCGAACCGCAAAGTGCGGCGGCAACCTCAACTACAAGGAACCTCGAACAATGACCAAAGAGACTCTTGAAAAAATTCTTGAATACGCCTCGATGCCGGTGCACGGCACCCTCTCCCGCAGACTGCGCAAGGACGTCCGCCTCCAGCTCAATGAGGGCAAACTCTACGAGAACGCCGTACTCTTTCTGGGTGATGGTTTTATCCGGATAACCGAGCAGGGTGGAGGCGAAGCGATCAACACCTACTTCGGCTGGGACAAGGTGGCGTCGATCCGTACCATCGGCAAAACCGAATAGCCGGAAGGCGGAAGGGGGCTTATCAAGGGTGTCGAACCAATCCGGGCGCTACCCGAGCAAAAGATCTTTGGCGGCATTAATCTTGGCGGCAAGATAGGCGGAACCACCACTGTCGGGGTGGACCCCCTTCATCAACCGCCGCCAGGTCTGGTGGATCTCTTCCGGGGTGGCCCCCGGTGAAAGACCGAGAATCTGATAGGCCTCCTCCCTGGTCATCTCGGCAAAGCCGGCGGAGCCGTGGGGAGAGGCGTGGGGGCCAAAACGCTCCCGCCAGTCACCAAAACGCCGGTCAAGGTAGGCTTCCAACAGGGCGGCAGTTTCGCCATCGTAAAGAAATTCTTCGTAGATATTGAACAGTTCGTCTTCGCTCAGCTCGGACAACCATCGCCCACTGTAGCTGCCGGAGAGGACCCGGCCATCGATTTCACCACTGTCATGATCCAGTTCCATGGCCAGCGCAGCGGTGCGCACGCTGGAACTCTTTCCTCCTGCGGGCATGGCCTGCGGCGACCGGCGCAGGCGCCGCCACCAGGAGACGCCGAGCAACAGCAGCGGCACCCCGGCCATACCCATACCTGCCACGGTCAACACCACCCCCGCGGCCACCAGCAGAGACGGGCCAATGCCAACAATAACCGCGGCACTTTTCTGCGGCGGATTGTTGAGCAGCAACCAGATCACCACAAAGGCGAACAGGCCGAGAACAAGAGGTATGTATGCGATCATCGCGACAAATCCGCCGAAAGGAATCTGCGTTAAGGCCTGCTGGGACTGATCTGCTCAAGCAGCCGGTGCGCTTCACCTCGACTGCTACCGGACAGGGCCTTCAATCCACCTCGAGCATAGAGCGCCACCGCGGCAAGCAGTTCGGCAAGTTCCCGGGCGGAATCGGGTCCGAGCCGGGACCAGGCACCACCGGTCAACCGGGCCATTTCCCGATAGGCCTGCTCGGCCAGAGGGTCTTGGCCCTCCTGGAAAAAGAACCCGCGCACCCCGAGCAGGCCAAGTTCACCAGCCTGACGGCACAACTGGTCTACATCCTCCTCCATCGCATCACCAATATAGACCAACGCCTGCACTTTCCTTATTTCGGTTTCCCGCTGGGTGTGGGAGAGCACCTTGCCGATCTGGGTCTGCCCGCCACGGCAGTCAATACCGATCATCAGGTTACGCAGGGCGGCAGCATTGATCACCCATTTCGACGCCCGGCACTCATCATGCCCGCGAAAATAGACCAGCTGCACCGCCAGACCACCGGCCTGGTCGACCGCATCAAACATCGACGCCTGGATGATCACCGCCCGGTCCCAGGTGGGCTGCCGGCTCATGGTGGCATCAAGGGCAAAGATCAGCCTGCCGGCCCGGGAGGGGTCAGCTGTCGCCACGGTCCGCAGAAATGCCCCGATCTCCTCTGAGGAGGAGCGCTTCGCGATAACCGCTTTACCGCTCTTTGCGGGATTCTCTTGGTTTTCTCCTGTCATCTGTTCCTGAAAAACAGTGGGTATCTCCGAAAAATCATTCACACTTTGCCGCAGCAGGGCACTACAGCCGCCATCAGGCCTCTTGCCCCGTCAGAGGGGGCAAAGAGGGCCTATCCAGCTGCTACCCGGCCGGTTGAGGGTTTTCAGTCGCAGGAGCGGTCGCCTCATGAACTTTCTGTTTCACCTCCTCGACAAGCTCCTGGGATTTTTCCGTGGTCGCCTCCCAGGCCTTTTTCGACCCCTCAGCAACTTCTCCGGAAACCTCCTTGGTTTTGTCCCAGGCTTTCTTGGAAGCTTCTGCAGTACCCTCAGCAACCTCTCCGGAAACCTCCTTGGTCTTGTCCCAGGTTTTCTTGGTTGCTTCTGCAGTGCCCTCAGCAACCTCCCCGGAAACCTCCTTGGTCTTCTGCCAGGCCTGTGCCGAGCTCTCCTTGGTGGCATCGCCCACGGCCGCGGCAGCCTCTTGAATCTCCTGGCCAGCTTTGTCCCATGTTGCTTTGCCGGTAGACTCGGCGGAAACTGCTCCTGCAAAGATAAATGCCGCGCCAAACAGCTGCAAGGCTCCTGCAGCCCATGCTTTTTTGTTCATTTTTTCCTCCTCTGCTGATTATAACAATACCCTAGGGAACCACAAATCTCCTGTTCTGGCTTTCTTGGTAGTTCCTCTTTTTCCCGGAGACCACGTGTCAACATACCTCGATACCGGGATGGAATCCCCTTTTCCTGAAATTCATACCAGATAAATGACACATGGTTGTTGAGCACCTTAGAAATTCACTTCTTCTATTTTATGGGTGAATTTCCTGGAGGTATTTATCCCCTCTGCTGAAGGAGGGGATCATCGCCCTTGGATTGCGGGCATCAGCCCGCATTAGTTTTGTAAGCATTTCTCCTGCTGCCGCAACCAATTTCTGCCCGGCTGACCCGGCCAGACACACCTGTCCGATTCCAGCAAACACCTCCCCAGGTCATCTTCCTTCGTTTTTGTCGCTATTCCTACAGACCATCGGCAACGTAGATTTTCCCCTCCGGTCAATTCGATATACCTAGCTGAAATAAAGAGATTTTTCGAAGAATTACAAATTGGCATCATCCTTGCCTATATAGGGGTAACCGTACACCCTTTTCCTCAACCAAGGTGAGCCGTAATGAACAATGCATCCCCCTTGCAGGGCCGTAGCCGGCAGATCCACCGCAAAGGCAGTGCCCCGTTTACCCTCGACTGTGACAAGGAGAGCCTCGCCGGGGCGGTCAGTCAGCGTGCCTGCGTTTTCTGTGGCTCTCGAGTAGTTCTCTATCCTATCGCCGATGCCCTGCATCTGGTGCATGGCCCGATTGGCTGCGCGGTGTATACCTGGGATATCCGCGGTGCCCTCTCCTCCGGGCCGGAACTGCACCGGCTCTCCTTCTCCACCGACCTTCAGGAACTGGATGTCATTTTCGGCGGGGAGCAAAAA
>JAZBOD010000556.1:0-2131 GCA_036350955.1 Desulforhopalus sp.
CGGGCTTTATATTTCTCACGGTTCGGTGCGCCAGGACGTGCTCAAAGTCGGGGCGGCCAATCCTGCCGATCCGAGTGCCGGAACTCTGGCCAGGCTGATTTCTCTGGGTATTTATCCCGAATAAATAGGGTTGCCCTGAATAATTTTTAAGAGGAGACAAAAAGAAAATGTTTGATCTAAAAACCCTTTTCCATAAAGACGCCATTATCCGGTATCTCAAAGAGATGCCCGTGATTAAAACCAGCGTCATGGATACTTTTTTTACCGACCGGCCCCAGAACCCGCTTCCCATTGTCGGGGTGGACTGGCTGTGGCCTGTCGTGACTGAGCTCCCTCTGGTCAGACGCGGTGCGCCATCCATTTCGACCATCAGCGAGACCGGAGCAATCCAGTTCTATGAACCTTATCCGCTGAGGCCCAAAAAAGAAGTTTCAGCGATGGATCTCAACAATCTTCAGCTTTTGCCGAACGCAAGCCGGGAAAACTGGGCATCCACTAAAACCGACTATCTCAGGCGTGCGGTCCGGAAAACCTGCGAGGCCATGTGCTCTGTTGTTCTTTCGGGAACCCTGACATGGCCGGTCAAGCTGGAAGGCGGCGGCTACGAGAATTATCAGGTAGCTTTCGGCAACCCGCTGACGGTCACACCCGGCACTGCTTGGGATGACAACGCTGCAAAGCTGAAAGACCCTTTTGAGACGCTTCAGGCAATGAAAGAAAAAATCGCTGAATACGGTTACGGGTCAGACCTGGAAATATGGGCCGGGTCCTCTGCATATTCAGCCCTGTTCGCCCTGGCCGAGGCTCATGTGTCAAAAGCAAAATTCACGGTCAATATCGACGCTTCAGGAATCAATGTGGGCGGGTATCTGGTTAAGAGAATGGTCGAGAAGTACACCAATCCCCAGACCGGGTCCGCAGTGGACAAGCTGGGTGAACATGACGTGCTCATGATAGACAAGTCCGCAGGGCACAGGCTCGTATATAGCGCCATCGATGACCTTGACGCCAACTTGCTTCCCATGCCGTTCTTTGTGAAACCGGTCAAGACAGACGACCCGAGTGGATGGAAGTTAATCGCTGACTGCAAGCCGTTCCCGATCCCGAATTTACGGGCGATCTGTTTCGCAACGGTCACGAGTTAAGGGGTAAGAAATGACAGCATATTGCACCGCCGATGATCTGAAAGAGCATGTATTGCAGGCATACCTGGACAAACTGGAAGAGCTTCATCCGGGCATACTGGAAAAGCATATTGCAGGGGTTTCCGGTGAGATCGACGACGTTCTCCGGGGCCGGTATGTGCTTCCGTTGAGCACGGTCCCTGAGACGCTTCGTAGGATCGCGGCGGTGCTTGCGTGTTATCGGTCGGTGGGGGATATTACCTCCCTCATGGACACCAGCGCGGCAACCGACAATCAGTTTTTGTACATTCAGGACATGGTCAAGCAGGCCAGAAAAGACCTGGAGCTGATCCGCAAGGGCGAGATCGACCTGGGGTTGACCGTGCTGGGTGAGGAAGAAGTCAGTCCCGGAAATATCCGGGTGTTGGCATCGGACAAATATTTCGATTTCACGGGGTATTGATGGCAGTCGCTGAGTTCAAAATTGATGCGAAAGACTTTATCGACCAGATCAAAAAAGCCTTGAGCCGATTTGCAGACACAAAGGCTTGCGCTGCCGAGATCGGTGAAAGTCTGGTAACTTCCACAAAGCTAAGGTTCCGGAAAGAAACCGGGCCGGACGGCGAAAAGTGGAAAGAGTCGGCACGGGCTTCCGAGGAAGGCGGCCAGACCTTGACCGACGATTCGATTTTAAAAAATAGCATCGAGTATGAGGCCACCAGTACCCAGGTGGCGGTCGGCACCAATGTTAAATATGCCAAGATCCATCAGTACGGCGGGGACATTACCCCAAAAACAAAGAAAGCCTTGAAGTTCAAGGTGGGCAATAAATGGGTGACCACAAAAAAAGTCACCATGCCGGCCAGGCCTTTTATCGGAATCGATGACGACGATGTCGAGGAAGCGCGGGCCATCATGGTTGATTTCATGACAAAGGCGTTTTCCAAATGAAAGCTTTGGCAACTCAGATCATTACGGATGCTGCGGAAATAGCCGGGCTCGATCCA
>JAZBOD010000557.1:0-4563 GCA_036350955.1 Desulforhopalus sp.
GTGACTGGCCGGATCCTTCCAGATCCCATAGACCAGATAGTCGAGCAAGAGAATGGCAATATAGTTGAGCATCAGGGTGACGATGATCTCGTTGGCCCTGAGGCGCTGCCGGAGCAGGGCGGGGACAAAGCCCCACAGCCCGCCTGCGGTACAGGCCATGGCGATCATCGCCGGCAGCAGGATATATTTGGGCAGATCGGGAAATGACAGGGCCACCCAGGTGGCGCCGATCGCCCCGAGGGCAAACTGCCCCTCGGCGCCGATGTTCCAGATTTTCAGGCGGAAGGCCACTGCCACGCCAAGGGCGCAGAGGTAGATGGGGATCGCCTTGAGAACGGTATCCTCAAGAGCCCAGGGAGAGCCAAAAGCTCCCTGAAAGAGGGTAACAATTCCTTGCAGCGGCGGTGTCCCGCGGATTGCCAGCAACAGGGCACTGAGCAGCAGGGAAAGAATCAGAGCCCCACCTAAAACAAGACAGGAGCCCAGGTATCCCAGGGGCTCCTGTCTTTTGGCAACACGCATCCGGAGCATCAGAGTGCCATGATGGTCCACCCCCGGAAGGGCGGCAGATTATTCCGTGGTACCAACAACGCCTTTGACAAACCAGGTCATGCTGAGCAGCTCTTCGTCGGTTGCGGCTACCCCTTCCGCAAACTTCAGATTTCCGCTCTGGTCATGGATCGGTCCGACAAAAACCACGTCATTGCCGGCGGCGATTTCCGCCTTTACCGCATCGACCTGATCACGCACCGCCTGCGGCACCATCTCGCCATAGGGGGCGATATCGACGATCCCCTCCGGCAGGCCAGGCCAGGCTGCTTCAGGCTTCCAGGTTCCCTGGCGGACCTCTTCTACAACCTTGACGTAGTACGGGCCCCAGTTCCAGACCGGTGCGGTCAGATGAGCCTTGGGAGCAAAAGCGGACATGTCGGTATTGTATCCGACCGAGTACTTGCCCCGCTCTTCGGCTGCCTCCTGCGGCCCGGGCGAATCCTGGTGCTGGGCAATGACATCGGCGCCGACGTCAAGCAGAGATTTGGCCCCCTCTTTTTCGGTGGCCGGATCATACCAGGTCTTGGTCCAGACCACCCGGACAGTGGCATCGGGGTTAACCGCCTGGGCCCCAAGGGTGAAGGCGTTGATCCCGCGAATAACTTCAGGGATCGGGAACGCGGCAACGTAGCCGATCACATTGGAGGTGGTCATTGCCCCGGCAACCATGCCGGTGAGATACCTCGCCTGGTACATTCTGCCAAAATAATTCCCCATGTTATCGGCCATCTTGAAGCCGGAACAGTGCAGGAAGGCGATATCGGGAAACTGCTGGGCAACTTTGAGCATCGGATCCATATAGCCAAAGCTGGTAGCAAAAATCACATCAAAACCCTTGCGGGCCATATTGAGCATGACCCTCTCGGCGTCGGGACCTTCGGGAACCGACTCGACATAGGAGGTGGTTACCCCTTCAAGTGCCTCGACCGCCTGCCGGCCGACATCGTGGGCGTAGGAGTACCCGGCGTCGCCAATCGGCGAGACATAGACAAAGCCTACCTTCATTTCCTTTTCTGCGCCATGAACCGTCCCGATGCCAACCGTCAACATCAGAACCAGCAGCGCCTGCAACACTTTCATGCTCCATCCTCCTGAAATAAGTACATGATAAATAGTCGAAACAACCACTCTACTATTGGAGAGTTGACCGTTCCGGCAAAGATCCCCTTAGAGGACCTGTTTGAGAAACAGTTTTGCCCGCTCTTCTCTGGGGCTGGTGAAAAAATGTTCGGGAGTGCCCACCTCAACGACTTTGCCCTCGTCCATAAAAATTACCCGATCGGCTACCTCCCGGGCAAAACCCATCTCGTGGGTGACCACCACCATAGTCATCCCCTCACGGGCGAGCTGTTTCATGACATCAAGGACTTCGCCGACCATTTCCGGGTCAAGCGCTGAAGTCGGCTCGTCAAAAAGCATCACTTTCGGATCCATAGCCAGGGCCCGGGCAATCGCTACCCGCTGTTGCTGGCCACCGGAGAGGCGGGATGGGTACTCATTAGCCTTGTCAGGTATACCCACTTTGCGCAGCAGACTGTGCGACTTCTCTTCGGCAACCTTGCGGCTGCGTTTACGTACCCGGCGCTGGGCCAGGGAGAGGTTCTCCAGCACGGTCATATGGGGAAAGAGATTGAACTGCTGGAAGACCATGCCAACCTCGGCACGGATCTTGTTCATATTGGTATGCCGGTCGGCCAGGTCGACGCCGTCAATGATGATATGGCCGTCGGTAAAGGTTTCCAACCCATTGATACAGCGTAAAAAGGTCGATTTCCCCGAACCGGACGGGCCGATCACCACCACCACCTCGCCCCGGGCAACTTCGGTACTGACCCCATCCACCGCGCGGATCGGGCCGAGGCGCCCTGGAAAAACCTTGGTGACGTTTTCTGCTTTAATCACTGACCGAGTACCTCCGTTCCAAGTAGTAGACAACCTGAGAAAGGGTTGCGGTGACCAGCAGATACATCGCCGCCACCACCAGCCAGACTTCAAAGGTGGCAAAGGTGGTGGTGATGATCTCTCGCCCCGCTTTGGTCAGGTCGGTAATGGCAATGACCGAAACCAGGGAGGAATCCTTGATCAGACTGATGAACTGGCCGGCGAGGGGAGGCAGGATGCGTTTAAAGGCCTGAGGGAGGACAATATCCCACATGGTCTGGAAGACGTTCATGCCCAGGGAACGGGCGGCTTCCGTCTGGCCTTTGGCGATCGACTGGACACCCGCCCGGACTATTTCTGCAACATAGGCCCCGGCAAAAAGGGACAGGGCTCCGATGCCGCAGACATTACGGCTCAGATCAAAAACGGTGCCGAGGAAAAAGTAGGCGATAAAAATCTGTACCAGAAGGGGGGTCCCGCGGATACATTCAACATAGATTACTGCCAGCCCCCGCAGGACGAAATTTTTTGAAATCCGCGCCAATCCAGCAATCAGGCCAAGAATCAAGGCAAAGAAACTGGAGATCGCCGAGAGCCACAGGGTGGTCCACAGGCCAACCATCAACGGGCCTGCTCGCCAGGTCTTGGTAAAACCAACGGTGTCGCCGGAAAACAGATCTTCTCCCTCACTGACCCGCAGCGTATCACTGTCGATCTGGCGGAGCAGTTCTTCGCCGCTCTCGGAAACCAGGGTGACCTCGGTGGTTCCGCCGCGGGTGGCGATGGCGGCGACCTTTCCGTCAAAGGGGATCTTCTGGGCGTCCTCGGCCAGGTAAAAAAAGTACTGCGGAATCCGGTACCAGCGCCACTGGTAGTCGATTTTGGCAATCGCTCCCCAGGTTCCTGCAGCTGTCGCTATCAAGATCAGCGCCAGCAGAATCATCCACGGCCAGGTCTTTTCGGTTGTGTTCAAATGAAAGTCCTCTAAAACGGGCTGACGCCGGCAACCCAAGGGCGGTGGCCCCCTCCCACAACCGAGGGGATAGGTACCTTCATGAAATTCATCCTTAACAACCCAGCAATGAATTTCTCCGGTACTAACCTAAGGAGCCGTTGCGAAAGGGGTATCTTCTCTCGAAACGGCTCCTGCTGCGATTTCCGGCACTTTCCGGATCAACGGGCAAGTAGCTCGGCTACTGCTGGATCTCCTTCAACCAGGCATCATCGACAAACCATTTGTGGTAAATGGTATCATATACCCCGTCGTATTTGATCTGGGCCATGAAATTGTCGAGCCAGTTGAGGAAATCGACATCGCCCCGACGAATAGCCCAGGCCAGCGGCTCCTTGGTGAAGGTCTCGTCGAGGTGGATGAGCTTGCCTCCGCCCTTCTGGTTGACGGCAATGGCATTGGAGGGGAGGTCATAGATAAAAGCGTCGATCTTGCCGTTGACCAGCTCCATCACGCCTTCCTGCTCGGTCTCGTAGGAAATGTATTTGGCGTCGGGAATCATCCGCTTCACCGCCTGCTCACCGGTTGTGCCCAGTTTTGAGGCAACGGTATATTTGGCGTTGTTCAGGTCTTTGTAGGACTTTACCTCATTTTCCAAGGTCTGCTGGATGAGAATGGTCTGCCCGACCAGGATGTACGGCTGGGCAAAGTTGACCTGCAGATTACGCTGCTGGGTCACGGTCATCCCGGACATAATGATGTCGAACTTGTCAGTGAGCAGGGCGGGAATGATCCCGTCCCAGGCGGTGGAGACCAGTTCCAATTCGACATTCATCGCCTTGGCCATTCTTTTCGCCATGTCGACGTCAAAGCCGATGATCTCACCTTTCAGATTGACCAGCTCAAAAGGCATATATCCCGGTTCCATACCAACCCGCAGCTTTCCACGTTTCTGGATCTCCGCCAGGGTATCCGTGGCAAATGCCGAACCGGTCGAAAAGACCATGGCCGCCAGGGCAACAGCGACAAACAGCAATAGTTTCTTCATCCTCATCTCCTTATTCTGAAGTATTTATGGTTGGGGGGCGTCCCCGTCTACGCATTTTTCCCCCGGCTTCCCTGATCTGGGGCCGAGGCTCAATTTTGCTCTGGAGAAATTCCTTTTACCTGGAATGAAA
>JAZBOD010000558.1:0-6426 GCA_036350955.1 Desulforhopalus sp.
GACGATCAGGTTGTCGTTCTCACCGGCCTCAATATAGCCACCATCTTCGCGGACGGTGTGGGCGGCAGCGCCGAAAGCCTTTTTGTCGAGAGCTTTGATTACCTCAAAGGTTTTTGCCCCCTCTTCCATGACCATCTCGACAAAAGCATCCCGGGTACCGGAGGTCGGTGGCGGGCCGAGTACCTCGATCTTGCTGTCCGGCAGGCTGGGGTTGATCTCTTTCCAGTTCATATAGGGGTTGGCGACCAGTTTGCTCGGGTCTTTGGGGTCGGGTACCTCTTTGGCCAGGGCGAGGAAAATCTCCTGCCGGGTCAGTTCGAAAGCCGGGGCGGTTTTGGCGTTGGCGATGACGATCCCGTCATAACCGACCTTGACCTCGATGATATCTTTGACCCCGTTTTCGACACAGCTTTTCACTTCCGAATCTTTGATAGCCCGGGAAGCGTTGGTCATATCGGGAAAATTGACTCCGACGCCGCTGCAGAACAGCTTAAAGCCGCCGCCGGTTCCGGTGGATTCGATCTTCGGGGTTTTGCCACCGGAGGTTCGGCCGAACTGTTCGGCTACTGCGGTGGAAAAAGGATACACCGTGGATGAGCCGACGATCGAGATGTAATCCCGGGCCATCGCCGGGACGGTGATCATCAGCGACAGGGCGCCAGCTGCCAACATTGCTTTCACTTTCATGATTTTCTCCTTTGAGGTTGTGTAGGGTAGGTGTCATTGTTCATGACTGGTTGTGCACTAAGGTAACCGTTTCTTTATAAGGATTCGGTTACCATTTGATTTAAAATCGCTTGCGCAGGTAGACCGCCAGGCTGTTCATGGCGATGAGAAAGGCCAGCAGGATCATGATCGCCGCTGAGGTTTTCTCGGTAAAGGCCCGTTCCGGGCTGTCCGCCCAGAGATAGATCTGCACCGGCAGGACCGCCGCCGGATCGGTAAAACTGCCCGGAACATCGACAATAAAGGCCACCATGCCGATCATCAACAGAGGTGCGGTCTCCCCGAGGGCCTGGGCCATGCCGATGATTGTGCCGGTCAACATCCCGGGCATTGCCAGGGGGAGCACATGGTGGGTGACCGTCTGCATCTTCGAGGCGCCGACCCCCAGAGCCGCCTCGCGGATTGACGGCGGCACCGATTTCAGCGAGGCCCGCCCGGCGATGATGATGGTTGGTAGGGTCATCAGGGTGAGGACCAGCCCGCCGACTACCGGGGTGGAGCGCGGCAGTCCCCAGAAGTTAATAAAGATTGCCAGGCCGAGTAGCCCGAAGATAATTGACGGGACGGCGGCAAGGTTGTTGATATTCACTTCGATCAGATCGGTCCAGCGGTTGGCCGGGGCAAACTCCTCGAGATAGACCGCGGCGGCCACGCCGATCGGAAATGATAGAGCGAGGGTGATCAGCAGGGTGTAGAGAGAACCCTTGGCTGCCCCGAGAAT
Organism: Desulforhopalus sp.; assembly: GCA_036350955.1. Lineage (GTDB taxonomy): Bacteria > Desulfobacterota > Desulfobulbia > Desulfobulbales > Desulfocapsaceae > Desulforhopalus_A. Next base: position 1,448 of record JAZBOD010000558.1, read on the forward strand.
TCCGGCCAGTTCCGGTTCACGGCTGTCACCGGAGGTGAAGAACACCCGGTTGAAGCGTTTCTCCAACCGGCCGTCGGCGACCAGCTGATCGATCCACTCCAGTTGCCGGTCACGGATCCGCCGGTTTGCTTCGGGCAGATCGCGGTCGATTTTGCCTTTGAGCAGCATATCGACGTCGTCGTCGGCAAGGACCCACACCTTCTGGCTGGTGCCGATCAAGGCCGGGTTTTCCTGAACCATCTCCTGCAGCTTGTAGGCGGCCGCCGGGCTGGCCAGGCTGTGCAGCATGCGCCGGTCCTGGCGACCGGTGACTTCGGGAAACATGGAATTTAAAGACTGTTTCACCAGGCCGGGATAATCGGCTGCCGCGAGGTTCTCTTCCTTGAATATTTCGCTGGCAAAATGGACTTCGATCTGCAGGTAAGTCTGGCGAAAAGAGCTGTATCCGTCTGATATTATAGTATAAAACAGGAAAACAATAAAAGCCAAAGAAGCAAAAATGGCGCTGAGGCCAATGCGCTGAAACCACTTATCGGTACGGTAGCGTTTGCGCAACAGGGGCGTCGTTTCGAGGACGGTGGTGGTTTTCGGGGCGCTGTCCATGGTTGATTCCAAAGAGGGCAAGGTGAGCAAGACGGGGAGAGAATAACCTACTCGTACTGTTCTCGATATCTGCGGACCACCCGCAGGGCGATGACGTTGAGTATCAGGGTGAAGACAAAAAGCAGCAGGCCTAGGGCAAAGGCAGCCAGGGTTTTTGGACTGTCAAACTCCTGGTCGCCGACCAGCAGGGTAACAATCTGTACGGTCACCGTGGTCACCGCGGTCAACGGGTTGAAGCTGAGGTTGGCTGACAGGCCGGCGGCCATCACCACGATCATGGTCTCGCCGACGGCCCGGGAGACGGCGAGGAGGATGCTGCCGACGATCCCCGGCAGGGCGGCGGGGATAATCACGTGGCGGATGGTTTCAAAGCGGGTGGCGCCTAGGCCGAATGAGCCGTCCCGCATCGCCTGGGGCACAGCGTGGATGACATCGTCAGAAAGGGATGAGACAAAGGGGATGATCATTACTCCCATTACCAGGCCGGCGGCCAGGGCGCTTTCCGAGGCAACGGTCAGTCCCAGGGCTTCCCCGGCGTTGCGGATCAGCGGGGCGACGGTAAGCGCCGCGAAAAAACCGTAGACCACGGTGGGGATGCCGGCGAGGATTTCCAGGGTCGGCTTGGCCCAGGTGCGCAGGCGGGTTGAGGCATATTCGGAAAGATAGATCGCCGAACACAAGCCCACCGGTATGGCCACCAGCATGGCGATGCCGGCGATCAGGAAGGTGCCGACAAAGACCGGAACCGCGCCGAAGGCGCCCGAGGAACCTGCCTGATCGGCCCGCATGGCAATCTGCGGGCTCCAGTCGAGGCCAAAGAGAAAATCGCCAATCGGCACCGATTTAAAGAAGAGAATTGACTCAAAAACCACCGAGAAGACAATCCCGAGGGTGGTAAAAATCGCCACAGCTGCGCAGGCGATAAGAAATATCAGCGCCGTTTTTTCCACCAGGTTGCGTGCCCGAAGGTCTTTATCGATACTCCGCAGGGCCAGGGCGGCCAGCACCGCCGCACAGGCCAGCATGACAATGCTCACCAGTTGCCTGGCCGAGGCCAGACTGTTTCGGTAACTCTCCGCCGCAGTCAGGATGGCCGGGCTGGCGCTCTCCGTGCCAAAGCCGCCAAAGGCGACGTTTTTGATTTCGTTGAGCACCAGGCTGAGTTCATTCGTGGTCAATTGCCGAAATTCTTCAGGGAGGTTGTCTGTGATCATTGAACCGATCAACCAGTTTTCACTGAAGCGGTAGGCGGCAAAGATGATCAGCGCCGGGATCAGGCAGTTCATCGCGGTGAAGACCCCGTAGTGTACCGGGAGGGAGTGCATCTCCCGGATTCCTCCGGAGAGTTCGGCAACGGCACTGGCCCGCTGTTTACCGAGGAAAAAGGCCCCGGCGGTGAGGAGCAGGATGCTGGGCAGAATGAAGGTGTAAAGCATCTGATTAACCTGGTTGATTATCTGAGGCGGCGGGGTGTCGCCGGTCTTTTCTCTCTGCGGCAGTCGGCACGGTGTGCTCCCCGGCGTACTTGAGCCAAAAAACTCGCTCGGCTCCGCCTAATTGTTTCTGGTTATGGTCCCTTCGACCAGGTAGATCACCTCTTCGGCAATATTCACTGCCCGATCGGCGATGCGTTCGAGATGGCGGGCCAGCAGGTAGGTGTTGATGTGATACCCGGGATGCAGGGGGTCTTTTTTGATCCGCTCCTTGATATCTTCATAGCAGCGGTTGCGGCAGGCATCGACCAGATCGTCATCAAGGAAGATCGACCGGGCCAGGCGGGCATCATTATGCACCAGGGCGTCGATGCTTTTTTTGAGCATCATCACCACCTGCTCAGACATTCGCGAAAAATCGTAGGAGACCGCCGCCTGGTGCTTGAACTTGGCTATATTGTCCACCCGCATGGCGATGGCTACGGCGATATCGGCGATCCGCTCCATTTCGGTGTTGATTTTGATCACCGCCACCAGGAAGCGGAGGTCTTTGGCCACCGGCTGGTGGAGGGCAAGGATTTTCAGGCAGTCCTCTTCGATCTCGATCTCCAGTTCGTCGACCTCATAATCGGAGAGAATAATCGACTGGATCACCTCCGGGTCCTTGCTGACGATCACCTGGGCGGCCTTGCGGACCCTCTCCTCCACCGTGGCGCTGAGCCGAAGGAGTTTTTTGTTGAGTTTGGTGAGTTCGAGATGAAAAGTGAAATGGTGTTCCATAACCGTGCCGATTCCTGGTTGAGTTTCCGATCCCGGCCTCTGCCGGCGGCGTCTATCGGTGTGTCGATCAGGCGCAAAGATAGGCGAGGATTGTTACGTGACAATTATGAAGAGATTAAGATACGGTTAAGGGAAGGGCTTGGGCTTGCGCCGGATGAAAAAATGGTACAGGATAGGCGGCAATAGCCCACGGGGCAGCGTACCCGACCTTTATCTCGCCGGAGTCGCTTTCCCGCCGGATCAATACAACCCTACAAGGAATCATGGCTAAAGTGACAGTTCTGGTGGTTGAGGATGAGGTGGATATTCAGCAATTGGTCAGCTACAATCTGATCCGGGCCGGTTTTCACGTCAGTTGTGCCGATACCGGTGAAGAGGCTCTGCAGCGCCTGCGCAGTGAAGAGATCGACTGTGTTCTGCTCGATCTGATGCTGCCGGGAATGAGCGGCCGGGAGGTCTGTACCGCAATGCGCAAGGCGGAATCCCACCTGCAGCGACCGGTGCCGGTAATCATGCTCACCGCCAAGGGAGAGGAGGAAGATGTCGTCGCCGGTTTTGATTGCGGGGCCGACGACTACATTACCAAACCGTTCAGCCCGAAAGTACTGGTGGCGAGAATCAAGGCCGTTTTGAAGCGGGCGGTTGCCGATCGCCAGGAGAGCGACGAGACCCAGAAGGGGGTCATTGTCGTTGATGGTCTGGAAATCGACAAGGGGCGCCACGAAGTGCGCCTCAATGGCACAGAAGTGAGTCTAACCACGACTGAATTCAGTATTCTCTGTCTGCTCGCCGGTAAACCCGGCTGGGTCTTTACCCGGCAACAGATCATTGATGCGGTGCGGGGCTATGATTTTCTGATAACCCCCAGGGCGATTGATGTGCAGATCTTTGGCCTGCGCAAAAAACTTGGTGACTTCGGCAAGATGATCGAAACCGTCCGGGGCATCGGTTACCGGTATCGGGCGACTGCCGAAGAGAAGGAAGAGTAATGTTTGGATCACGCAGGCTTGTCTGGCAGATAATTCCGGTAAACATTCTGACCATTGTCGCGGTCATTGCCGCCGTTGGCTGGTACGGCGCGACCTCCTTTAAGGAATTTTATCTGCAGGAAACGGAAAAGGACCTGCTTGCCCGGGCCCGCCTGATCACCCCTCTGATCAACGAAATGCTGCTTACTGATCGTGCGGAGGAGTTGCGCGAATATGCCGTGCTCGCCGGCCGGGGAACGATGATGCGGATAACCGTGATTCTCGCTGACGGGCTGGTTGTCGCCGATTCCAACGAGGCACCGGGCGCGATGGATAACCATGCCAGGCGACCGGAGATCGAACCGGCCCTGCGGGGCGAGGTCGGCAAAGCCAGGCGATACAGTAAAACCGTTGGGGAAAGCATGGTTTATGTCGCCATCCCCCTGGGGCGCGCCGGGCTGAGCGGAGAGTTGTCACTGCCGCGCCATTTTGAAGGGGCGGTCCTCCGGACCTCGATGTCGGTGGCTTCCCTGGAAAAGGCTCTGCAGCGTATCCAGTTACGTGTCGCTCTGGGAGCGGCGGTGGTGCTGCTTGTCGCCGGCCTGATTACTCTGCTGGTGGTGCGAAATATCAGCCGGCCCCTTGAGGAGATGACCCGCAATGCCGAACAGTTCTCCCGTGGCGACTTCAGCGAGCGGATGCTGGTCAAGGCCAAGGATTCCGGCTCGTACGAAGTCGCCACCCTGGCAACAGCAATGGACCGGATGGCCGAGCTTCTTGATGAGAAGATTCAGGCAATCATCACCCACCGCAACCAGCTGGAGACGGTCTTTTCGAGCATGGTCGAGGCGGTGATCGCCATCGACCGTGAAGAGCGGGTGATCAGTCTCAATACTGCCGCCGCTGATCTTTTTTCGGTTGATCTGCGGATGGCCCCGGGGCGGATCGTCCAGGAAATCATCCGCAATGTCCGGCTCCAGCAACAGATCGGTCAGTGTTTGAACACCCGACAGTCCATTGAAGACGAGATAGTTCTTACCGAAACCGATGGTGATCGCTACCTGCACAGCCATGTGGTCAGCCTGAGCAACAGCTTTGGTGAGCATGTCGGTGTGCTGCTGGTGATCAACGATGTCACCAGGCTTCGTCGGCTGGAAAATGTCCGCCGCGATTTTGTCGCCAATGTCTCCCACGA
>JAZBOD010000559.1:0-5406 GCA_036350955.1 Desulforhopalus sp.
GGTGCTGGCGGTTTCCTCCTTGGAAAGCGGGGCACTCCCGCTCTGGCTGACCGGTGGAGAGCGCATCAGCCTCGGAGCCGGCAGGAAAATCCTGGTGCTCGGTACCGGCCGCTACCTCACCGCAATGGAATGGGCTCGGCGATGAATATTCTGCTGATTTCGCCCAACACCCTGACGGTTCCCTACCCGGTTTACCCGATTGGCCTCGATTATGTCGCCGGTGCCATTCCGGCCGGGCACCAGGTGCGCATCGCCGATCTGAACATCATCAGCCGCGGTGAACTGGCCGCGTTGATCGCGAGCTTGAGCCCGCAGCTGATCGGCATCTCCATCCGCAATATCGACAACACCGAGGCCGGCGATCCGCTCTTCTTCATCCAGGGGTATCGCGAACTGGTCGCTTGGCTCAGGGAGCAATCGTCGGCGATCATCGTCTGCGGCGGCAGCGGGTTCACCATTGTTCCCGAGCAGATCATGGCGATGCTCGAGGTGGATTATGGCATCGTCGGCGAAGGGGAACGGCTCGGCCAGTTGGTCGATGCTCTCGACCAGGGGCGAGATCCGACAGCGATCAGCGGGGTGCTCAGTGCAGGAGAGGTGCCGGTGCTGCCACCCCCCTGGCCGGGGCAACAGCTGCGGCGGTTCCAGAGCGATGCCAGCCATAATCAATTTTACCTGCGCAACGGAGGAATGCTTAACCTGCAGACCAAGCGGGGCTGCTCGTTCAGGTGCATCTACTGCTCTTACCCGCAGATTGAAGGGAAGACCCATCGCCTGGCTGATCCGCAGGAGATCGCCGCAACCGCCCTGCAGCTGCAGCAGGCCGGTGCGAAATACCTTTTTTTCACCGATTCGGCGTTTAACTCCGATATTGCCCACAGTGCTGCCGTGGCCGAAGCCCTGCACCAGGCTGGGCTCACCCTCCCCTGGGGGGCCTTTTTTGCGCCGGTCAGATTGCCGGAGGACTATTTCCCGCTGATGTCCCGGGCTGGCTGCCGACACGTCGAATTCGGTACCGAATCCCTCTCTGGGGCGATGCTGAAAACCTACCGCAAACCCTTTGGCCAGGAGGATGTCCTGGCGGCACACCGGCAGGCCCGCTCGGCCGGACTCCATGTTGCCCACTATTTTCTTTTCGGCGGACCTGGCGAGTCAGCGGCAACGGTTAACCAATCACTTGACGGGATCGAGCAACTCGACAAGGCGGTGTTCTTTTTTTTCGTCGGGATCAGGATCTACCCCGGCACGGCACTCTATGAGCTGGCCATTGCTGAAAAAAAGCTTGATCGCCGTGCGGATATACTCCACCCGGTCTTTTACCAGCCGGACGACATTGACCGCGAGGCCATTGAGCTGCTGGTCCAGGAGCGGGCGAAAGGGCGGGGCAACTGGGTAATCGGTTCAGGCGGGGCGAAAACTGCGGCGATCATCCGCGCCCTGCATCGGCGCGGTTTGACCGGGCCACTCTGGGAGCACCTGATCCGGTAAATCAATTGGCCTCTCCGGTTGCCGTAGGGTGCGTCATACGCACCATTTTGGTGCCGTGTGGAGCTGTGCTGGTTGGTGCGCAGTGCGCACCCTACAATGAGCTGCTGGTTGAAACGCCGCAACCGTCTGCTGGCCTCTCCAGCCTGAGGAGAAGGCGTAAAGCGCCGCAGCTGGAGGCAAGTCCTGGCAGTCTGGGCAAGGCTCTTTTCGTAAAAAAACTTTACTGTAATCCATGGACACTCAACAGCAAAATGTGGTATTCGTTACTCGCTCTCAAAAAAACTGACAAAGACGAAGTGCTGGCACACGTTTCGGTCGCAGCAGACTCCCCGTGGTTTACCGGCCATTTCCCCGGTAACCCCATCCTCCCTGCTATTGCCCAGCTTAAGATGGTCGTGGATGTGCTCTCCCTGGCAAAAGGGGAAGAGCTGTATATTAATCGCCTGAGCAGAGTGAAATTTAAAAAACCAGTCGCTCCGGGCGCTTTGCTGACTATTTACGGCACCTCTGCCGAAAATCAACTGTATCAGTTTCGCATTACCCATGAAGATCATGACGTCTGCTCCGGTACGATGTCACTCACTCCAAAATGATACCTCTAAAAATGAGCCGATGAACACCGATACCAGTCAGACCATTTTGCGCATTGCCGACATAATTATCAGCGAACTCAAACTCGAAGAGGTAACCCCGGAAACATTTGATGCCGATCTCGATCTGATCGACGAAGTGGGCATTGACAGCATGGATCTGGCGACTGTCGCTCTGGTTATCCGCGATGAGTTCGGTATCCGGATAGATGAGGATGATTACCCCAAACTGACCACAATCCGCATCATTGCTGAATATATCGCGGAGAAACGGCGCGATGGCGAGTAAAATGATCGAACAGCCGGCCGGCAGTTTTGCCGGGATAATGGCTGTTCCGGCAATACGTGAGCGATGGGAGAAGGTCCGCCGGTTTTTTTTCCTGCGGGAGTCGACCTATGACATGACCAATCGCTGCAATATCCGCTGCGAGGGCTGTTACTATTACGCCGGCGAAAAGCAGTTTGCCGAGGAGAATCTCGACGAAGCTGCCTGGCAGGCCCTGATGCTGGCCGAGAAAAAACGGGGAATAACCTTCGCCGTTCTGGCTGGAGCAGAACCTTCCCTTGTCCCGCAGCTCTGCCGAATCTGCGCGGCAACCATTGCCCATGGGGCGATTGCCACCAACGGCCTGAAAGTGCTCCCGCGAGATATCGACTATCGGGTCCACATCTCGGTATGGGGTAACGACCGGACCAGCAAAGAGCTCAGAAAGGCCGGTGAGATGCTGGTCAGGCAGATAGCCAACTATCGCGATGACCCCAGGGCGGTCTTCGTCTATACCTTTACCCCGGACAATATCAGCGAGGCCAGAGAGGTTACCGAACTGCTGGCCCAGAGTGGCCAGCAGATCACCTTCAACATGTTCTCCGCCCCGGTCGGCTATTCCGGTCCCCTGCGGCACACCCCGGAGAGCCTGGCCAGAACCGCCGAGATGATGAGGCAATTGCTCGAGGAATATCCGCACAACGTGCTGTTTTCCAGCTACAACATAGTTGCCCACACCGATCGGCAGGGGTTGGACGCCCTGTTCTCCTGCACCTACCCGAGAAGGAATCCGTCGACCGCCATCGGCCTGGGCCGTTCATTTCGCCAATACCGGACGGACCTGGCGTGGGATCGGGCCGCTGCCTGCTGTGTGCCCGACACCGACTGTGCCGATTGCCGTCACTACGCCGCCGGCAGCGCCATTGTTACCTCAAGAATGTTTCGCCATGCCGCTGATCAGGAGACCTTTGCCGCCTGGCTCGACTATGTCGACACCTATCTCGCCGTCTGGGTGAGAGGCTACGAGAAAGGCCCGAACCTTTGCTGCCACCCCGTTTCACCGCCGGCAGGCCAAGAGAACAAAACATCATGAAAACAGTCAGCTCACTCCTTGACCAAGCTTGGTACGAACGGTACAAAAGCATATCGAGGCTGAATATCCGCAGTTCCATCTACGATGTTACCGACCGCTGCAACCTGCGGTGCAAAGGCTGTTTCTTTTTCTCTTCCGGGGAGCACCAGGCGGCTTCCGAGGAGAAGGATATTGCCAAATGGCATGCCTTTGTCGAGAGCGAAATGGCCCGCGGGGTCAATCTGGCAATTCTCATCGGTGGTGAGCCGACCCTCTGCCTCGACCGGATCGAAGCCTTCTATCGCCGCCTGCCTACCTTTTGTGCGACCAACGGCCTGATCAAGGTGCCGCGGGACCGCTTTCCAGAGCTGATGGTCGGAATCTCCCTCTGGGGGGACGAGGAAGATGAAAAAATCCTCCGGGGCAAGGATACCTTCCGTATCTCCAGTGCCAACTACGCCGGTGATGCCAACGCCTATTACCTCTATACCATCACCCCGAAGCAGCTCGGTAAGACAGAAAAAATCATCCGTAAAATTAAGGATGTGGGGTTGAAAGTCCACGTCCAGCTGCTCTCCAACGATGAAGGCGTCGACGGCTTTTCCTGGCAACCCGGGGAACTGGTGGCCATTCGTGCGGAAATGGACGAGATGCTCGACCGCTATCCGGAGACGCTGATCTCCTCGAAATACTATCACCAGATCATCACCACCGGGGAGATGTGTGGCCGAAAATTCGGCTGGACCGAATGCCCTTCGGTGACCGAACCGCTGGACAGGCGCCAGCCCCGCCCCCGGCGGCTGACCAATTTCATCCGCTGGGCATCGGATCTTCAGACCATGCACCGCTGCTGCACTTCGGAGACCCGGGACTGCACAACCTGCAAAGACGGTGCCGCCCATATGAGCTGGGTGATGGTCAACAAGAGGGCCCACATGACCTCGAGCAAAGATTTGCAGAACTGGATCGAAGTCTACGAGATGTTTGCCAAGCTGTACCGGTTCATCCCCTGGTAGATCGGCGATGAAATCAACCAAACCGGTGATCATCGGGTATGACGCCATATCGCCTTTGGGAAGCGAACTGGCAGAGCAATGGCAACGGGCAATGGCCGGAAACAGCGGCATCGGGCCGTTGACCCGCTTTCCCCGTGGTGCGGATTTCCCGGTATCGATTGCCGGACAGATGCCGGATATCGACCATCTCGATTACCCCTTTCTCACCGCCCGGCATCAGGCGGCCTGGCATTCACCGGTCTTCAAGTACGGAATGCTTTCGGTGGCCCGGGCGCTGGCCGATAGCGGTATGGAAATCACTCCGGAGATTGCCCCCCGGGTGGCGGTAACCTACAGCTCGGCCATTGGCGGTCTCGATGCTGTCCTCGCCGCCGACCGGAAAATGCAGGCGGAAAACAAGCTGCCCCATCCCTACGCCAACCCCAACGCCTGCAGCAACATGATCGGCGGCAAGATCGCCATGCAGACCGGGGCCAGGGGGCCAATAACCGCCACCATTACCGCCTGCGCCACCGGCCTGACCTCGCTGCTGGTCGGGGCTATGCTGCTCGCCCTGAAAAAGGCTGACGTCGTGATCTGCGGTGCGGTGGACTGTCCGCTGGTTGAACCGATTGTCGCCGGTTTTTACACGATGAACGGGATCTTTATCGCCAAAAAGGGCGAAGAAGACCGCCCGCCGGAGAGGGCCAGCCGCCCCTTTTCCCTCGATCGACGGGGCTTTGTGGTCTCGGAAGGGGCGGGGGCGATCATCCTCGCCAGCCGGGAATTTGCCGAGGCCCACGGCCTAAAGTACCGGATCGAACTGGCCGGGTGGGGGATGACCTCAGATGCCCACCACTTTGTCATGCCCTACGTTGACACCATCCGCCAGTGCATGGCCGATGCCCTGGCTGACTCCGGGCTCAAGGCCGGCGATATCGCCGCCGTCAACGCCCACGCCACTTCGACCCGGATTGGCGACCAGGTTGAATATCA
>JAZBOD010000560.1:0-2355 GCA_036350955.1 Desulforhopalus sp.
CGGCATAGAGACGGATCTCCGGTGGGTTAAGCCCCCGGGTCCGACACAGTTGATGGAGATTACCGGCGATTTCCAGTGCCGAAGGCCCGCCGCCGACCACCGCGATCCGGCAGCGGCGCTGACCGGCCAGGGCAGCCACCTTCTCCCGCGCAATGAGCAGCTGTTCGATCGGCTTGGCGGTGAATACCGAGTCGTACTCTCCAGCAATTATCTCCCGCCGCACCGCTGAGCCGACGTTGCAGGAGAGTACATCGTAGGACAGTTCTTCGCCGCTACCGGCCAGGCTAACCCTCCTGGCAGCAGGGTCGATCTTCTCCACCATACCGAGGACAAATTCCCCTCCTCCGGCCTCCACCTGCCGGCGGGTGGCAAAGCGAATCTGTTCCGGCTGATAGCTGCCGCCGAGCATTCCCGGACCCATTCCGCTGTAGTAATGCCAGGGTGAAGGCTGGACCACCGTAACCAGATACCCTTTTTCCCGCAGCTGCGGAATATGGGCCAGGGTGAACAGGTGAGCGTGCCCGCCCCCGATCAACAGCAACTCTTTAGCCATCAGCGGACACCTCTTTTTTTATGGTTCAGCCGCCCAGACTCTCCCTGGCCGAAATCAGGACCAGGGAGTTGGATACGCACCGCCTAGTCAAATGCCATCCTGGTCTGCCACTCCTGCCAGACCTTGCCGACCAGATCAATGCCCGGTTTGAGGGTCTTCTTCCCCGGTCGCCAGCCGGAAGGGGTCGCCTCGCCACCACCGGTGGCCCGAACCAGCTGAAAGGCCTGGACCTGGCGGATAGTCTCGCTGACATTGCGGCCTACCGGCGGGGTCAGCACCTCAAATCCCTGGAGGACCCCATCCGGGTCGATGATAAACCTGCCCCGGGCCTCTACCCCCGCTGCCTCGTCAAAAACCCCATACACCTTGCCAACTTTACCACCGGCATCAGAGAGCATCGGGAACGGCACACCACCGTTGACCATCTTCTTTAATTCGTCGTCGTCCCACATCTTGTGGACAAACATCGAATCGATCGACATCGACAGCACTTCGACCCCAAGTTTCTGCAGTTCCAAGTATTTTTCAGCGACCGCTGAAATTTCGGTCGCTCAGACAAAGGTAAAATCACCGGGGTAAAAACAAAGCAGCACCCATTTGCCGAGGTAGTCGGAGAGTTTCACCGTGACAAATTTTCCCTGCTGGTATCCCGGGGCAACAAAATCCGGGACCTTCTGGCCGACCATCAACATGGTTTTCTCCTCTTTGCTGGTTTTTTCAGTTACAGTCCCTTCAGCAGCCATCTCTTCGCCGACGGGTCCTCCGGTTGGCCGAGCGCAGCCGACACTCTCTTCGGTCATCGTTTTCTCCCTGGAGATAATGGTTCTTATCCACGTCCCGTAAACCGCACAACGCCGATTACGGCAACCTGGAGCCTCTGGATCTTTTCGGCAAATCTCCTTGACCTTCGCCGATCTTTCTCTTGCCGGACCATGGCAATCTGGAATACAATGATTACCTGAATCTGTGCATATGCTACATTGATGAACCCCGGCGGCTTTGTCAAGATCTCTTCCACTTCCAATGGCTGTCCAGTTGACAGTCAAGGCTGACAGATTGTCCATCATGAAGCCCATTCCCAGTCACCAGATCGGCGGAGCAAGCCACAGCCACCGCTACTGTCTGATGTGCGGCCGCGACAACCCCCTCTCCTTTGGCCTCTGTTTCCAGCCCGACCGGGAGAACGGAGTGACCGCACTGTTCCAGGGCGACGAAAGCCTGCAGGGGTATACCGGCATCATCCACGGCGGCGTCCTCTCAGCCCTGCTCGACACGGCCATGGCGCAATGCCTGCTGCAACAGGGCATCGAGGCGGTGACCGGCGAGCTTAATGTCCGGTTTTCCCAATCGGTCGACTGCCACAGCATCCTCACCATCCGCGCCTGGATTGACGAGACCCTGCCGCCGCTCTACCACCTCCGTGCTGAAATCCGGGTCAACGGCGATCGAGTCTGCCGGGCAAAAGGGCGCTTCATGCAGAGAAAAAACCATGAAAACGGCTGAGCTTACTCTCCGGATAGTGGTGGATAATCAAACCGCCCCGGACCTTCTTGCCGAACATGGCTTTTCCCTGTGGCTTGCCACCGGCGACCACACTTTGCTCCTTGATACCGGCCAAAACAAGGCCCTGCGACACAACGCGGCAGCACTGGAAATCTCTCTTGCAGCAGTGAACAGTCTGGTGCTCAGCCATGGCCACTACGACCACAGTGGCGGGGTCTGCGACCTCCTTCAGGCCTCCCGTCGCCTTCAGGTCTATTACCACCCGGGGGTATTTCTCCCCCGTTACAGCGTGCGGGAAG
>JAZBOD010000561.1:0-6858 GCA_036350955.1 Desulforhopalus sp.
CAGCATCAGGTTCTGCACCTGACTGTCGGCCATCTCCGGCAGGACCTTAAAGACATGGACCTGGGGAAAGACCACGCGATAGGTGGCCAGTTCTGCTTGAAAAAAGGCGCTGGCCGGTCCGGTCAGTGCCCCGCCGATGTTGAAGATCACCACCCCGTCATCTTTGAGAACCCGGTGGATCTGCCGCACCGCCTCGACGGTGGTCAGCTGAAAGGGCACGGAAAACAACGCGCCGAAGGCATCAAGCAGCACCGCGTCGTAGCGGCCACTCTGTGCCCGGTTGAGATAGACCCGGCCATCGAGATGGTGGATAGCCAGCCGCGGGTCCTCCTCCAGACGAAAAAAACGTCGGGCCAGGGCGGTCATCCCCGGATCGATTTCCACCACCTCGATCCGCGCCTGCGGATAGCTCCGCAAATACGCTTTGGGAAAGCTGTAGCCGGCACCGCCGATCATCAGGGTGTCAGAAAAACCCGGGCGAAAATGGCGGATCAGGTGATAATAACCGGTATAGGGTGACACCAGTTCATCGGAATCGAGGTACATCCGCGACTGGGTGTAATGGGGGTCGATGGTCAGGTTGCGCACCGGCTTGCCGGTGCGGTAATCGGTGCTGGTAAAGATCTGTACCGCGCTGTACTGGGTATTGGTCTGCAGGAGATCGTGGGCTTTGGCAAGATAGACCGTGCGCAGTTCCTGGGCAGCGATAGCGACCAGGAAGAAGAGCACTATCGCCCCCCGGCGCCACTGCAGAGAAAACGGGGCGAGGAGGGTGGCAAGGACCAGCAGGCAGCCGGCCACCAGATAGAGGGTTCGGGCGGCGCCGAGAAAGGGCAGCAGGTAAAATCCGGCGAGAAAGGTCCCGACAATGCTGCCGATGGTCGAGATGGCATAGAGCCTGCCAACGATCCGGCCGGAATCGGCCAGCGACGAGATCCGCAGGCGGACCGCATAGGGGGTGACAAAACCAAGCAGTACCGCCGCCGGGGCAAAGAGCAGGGTGGCGGCAAGCACCGCCTGGATTTGCAGGATGATCGGCGAGGCGGCGATGATGGTGAGGAGCAGATCACCGGCAAAGATGGTCAACGTCACCGCCGCACCGGCGAGAAAAAGCACCCGGGCAAGCCCGGACAGACTGGCCCCCCGGTCGGCTGCCTGGCCGCCGATCCAGTAACCGAGGCTGAGGGCGGCGAGAATCACCCCGATCATGCTGGTCCAGATATAGGTTGAGGTGCCGATGTGGGGGGCAAGCATTCTCGCCCCGGTGATCTCGTAGATCATCACCAGGGCACCACAGACAAAAAGGGTCAGCTCCAAAATACCCCCGGGAACGGTGGCAACCTGCTCCGTAGATTTTTTTGCAGACATGGGCACTCTCAGCGGTTGGCGGCAAACCGCGCCGCAGGGGAAATGGGTACTGGGAAGGGTAAAGCAGTGGTTTTACCCCGATCGACGAGGAAGGACAAGGGTGATTGGCAAAAATCCTCAGAGCCTTCCACCTCGACGACGCGGGCTGAACTGTGGTAGAGTGGCACGCGGTCCACCTTGACCGGAAGAGTGACTGCACTCCTCTTTCATCATCGCTGGTCAACTTTAGTCAACTGGAATTATTCGGCAATTCAATCACCATGGACCGCTTTATCCGAACCAGGGCTCTTCTTGGTGAAGAGCGCTTCCGGCAACTGCAGAAGCGCTCTATCACCGTGGTCGGCCTTGGCGCAGTCGGTGGCTATGTCGTTGAGGGGCTGGTGCGGGCAGGTATCACCCGGCTACGCCTGGTCGACTTTGATACCATCCAGCCAAGCAACCTCAACCGGCAGATCCTCGCCCTGGAAAGCACCCTTGGCCGGGCAAAGGCCGAGGTCGCCCGGGAACGGGTGCTGGCAATCAACCCCGACTGTCGAGTCGAGGCGCTGCAGCTCTTTGCCGGTGACGAGACCATCGAGCAGATACTCGCTCCGCCGCCTGACCTGCTGGTGGACGCCATCGACTCGCTCAATCCCAAAACCCAGCTGCTCCACGCCGCCTGGCTCCGCGACATCCCGATCATCAGTTCGATGGGCGCCGCCCTGCGTACCGACCCCGGCCTTATCCGCTGCGGCGATCTCTTTACCACCAGCGGTTGTCCACTGGCCCGGCATCTGCGCAAACGGCTCCGTCGTCGTGGGGTAACCGGAGGTATCACCACGGTCTTTTCCACCGAAGAGGTTGATTTTCGCTACGAACCGGCAGAGCCGGAAACCGCCCACGACTCCAGCCCCTATGCCGACCGGGGACGCCTCCGCCACAGCCTTGGCAGTCTACCGACCATCACCGCCATCTTCGGGATGATCATCGCCAACCACGCTCTCCTGCAACTTGCCAGCCCCCAGGCCGAAACCAATGATCCGCCTCTTTGTCGCCATTGACCCACCAAAGGAGATCCGTCAGCTTCTCGCGGGAATGGGCGGGTCCCTGCCCGGGAGCCGCCCGGTTCCAGCGGAACAGCTCCATCTTACCCTGCGCTTTATCGGTGAAGTTGAAGGAGGACTCGCCCAGGACATCGCCGCCCGGCTGCGCGATATCCGTCACCCCGCCCTGACCCTCTGCCTCAAGGGAGTGGGGACTTTTTCCTTCCGGGACGAGCCCAGCGTCCTCTGGGCTGGGGTGGAACCCCGGGAAGGCCTTTTCTCCCTGCGGGCAGCGGTGGAAAAAGAGCTTAGCGATCTGGGTCTGCGCCGGGAAAAAGGCCGCTTCAGCCCACACTTTACCCTGGCCCGTCTGAAAAACTGCCCGGCCCGCCACCTGCACCCCTTTCTTGCCGGCAACACCCTGTTGCGCAGTGAACCATTTCCCGTCAACAGCTTTCAGCTCTACCGCAGCCAGCTCACTAACCAGGGAGCAAAGCACCAAATGCTGCACAGCTACCAGCTTGGCGGATCGTCACCACCTGGAATGGATTGAGAGGACCGACAAAACATCGTGAGGTCATGCCTCTTTGCGAAGCAGGGTATTCATCCCAACAAATTTTGCTGCTGCGCCATCGGTTATTGCCGACATTTGGGCTATCAAATCAAAGCCGTATTACCAGGCGGGGTGCAATTTATTCATTGTGAAATTCCGTCTTATAAAGGCAGGCCAAAAGAGTTTTGGCCAAGCAGATGGATTGCGTCATTATTGAACAGCGAGAGGAAGCTGCCATCGACCAGATTACATTTAAAGCCACGACAGCTCCGCGGGCGGTAGTTATAGATTTTGCAGAAGTACTTGCCGTTTTTCTTCTGGAGGAAAATGCAGCCGTGGTTATCGGGGTGGATCATGAATACCTTGCCGCTGCTTTTTGCCTCGGCGGTAGCCTGCTCGAGCCCTTTACAGCGGATGTCATTGAGACAGACGTCCACCCCGACATGACCACCCATTTTGCTGATAAACTCCACTTCATCCTGCTGCAAAGTGATTTTTCGGTACTGCTTACAGCAGGTGCCGCACTGGTTACATTGGTGAAAAATCGAGTTCAGGGTGTTGGCATCGGTATCGTTGAGCATGACGGTTTCCGCCTCAAAGGGTCCAGAAATGTTTTAGGGGATGGCTGTTGAGCAGCGTCGCGGCACGGTCGGAATGGTAGACCCCGACCCGGCCGACCTCGGCCTGGAGCAGGCTGTCCATTGTCGCAAGAACTGATTTTTCAAGGGATTGTTTATTGTACCCTCCCTCAAGGATAAACAGGACACGCCCGTCACAGACTTCCCTGGCACACTGTTTAATCAGGGTGGTGACGGTATGAAACCACCCGGTGGTCAACAGGGTGGCACTGATCGAATCTTCGGCATGGCCGTCATATCCGGCAGAGACGAGGATAATCTGGGGAAGGTATTGCTCGACCAGATTGGGCAGCAGCCGGCCAAGCAGAAAGGTATACTCCGCATCGCCGAACTGGCTGAAGACCGGAATATTGATGGTATAGCCCAGCCCATCCTCAGCACCCATCTCTTCCGGATTGCCGCTGAAGGGAAAAAGCCCTCTCTGATGCAGAGAGACAAACAGCACCTGTTCACTTTCGTAAAACACCTCCTGGGTGCCGTTGCCATGATGGATGTCAAAATCAAGGATGAGGATCCGGCCCAGTTGGTAGCGTCGCTGGAGGTATCTGGCGGTGATCGCGGCATTGTTGAGAATACAGAAGCCCATCCCCCGCCCCGGCTCGGCATGGTGCCCGGGGGGACGGATCAGGGCAAAGCCATGGCGGATGGTCCGGTCCATAATCCGGTCGGCGAGTTCGAGACAGCCGCCCGCCGCCAGCTGAGCGGTACTGAGCGATGCATCCATCAAATAGGTGTCACGGTCGTAGGAGTAGGGGTCGGCCTTGATGGCGTGCTCACGGACCTGGCCAAGATAGAAGCTGGAGTGGACCGCCTCGATCTCGGCAAGGCTCGCTTCACGGGCCGAAAAGAGCTCCAGGCTGCCGTTGTACCGCTCTTTGATCTTGGAGTCTAGACCGCGCAGCCGTTCCGGGTTTTCCGGTGTGGGCCGATTGACCACATGCGCGAAATAGCGCTCGTCAAAAAGCACTCCAAGCTTACTCGTAGACATACTGGTACACCGGATGAAGTTGATACTGC
This sequence comes from Desulforhopalus sp., assembly GCA_036350955.1. GTDB lineage: Bacteria > Desulfobacterota > Desulfobulbia > Desulfobulbales > Desulfocapsaceae > Desulforhopalus_A. Next base: position 4,599 of record JAZBOD010000561.1, read on the forward strand.
TCGTTGCCCAGCCGGTAAAGATGGCCGAGCCGGTGAACCTGGTGATCGTCGTAGCCCAGAGATTGGACCAGCTGAAAGCCAAGTTTCTCCAGACAGCGCTGTTGCGCCTTGTTGTTGATATCGGTGTACATCTCCACCTCGGCCAGTTTCATCCTTTGGAAGAGATTGATAATCAGGTATTTCTGGGCCTCGGTACCATACCCCTGATTACGCAGTTCCGGCAGGGATACCTTCACCGCCATCACCGCACATTCGCCGCGCTCCGGGCGCAGCCAGTACTGTACGGTGCCGATTGCCTGGCCGCTGCGCTGTTCAATAAGAAAGGTTTTACTCCGCTCCGTCCAGAGGACTCCCGAGGCCAGGCGCACCCGCATACCCTCCTCACTGATCCCCTCCGGTGAGAGAAACTCACCGTGGGCGCCGGCACTGTTACTCCAGGCTACCAGAGGGGGAATATCCTCTTCAGTCACCCGGCGCAGACAGAGTCGGGGGGTACAGATCTTATCGCCGTAGAGCATCATCAGCATCTGCCTTGTCTCCCAGGCCAGGAGATTCCCTGGCCTGCGAGATTGGCCTCTTAAAGGGTGTTAACCGCCTGTTGCAGGTTTTTACTCGACGCACCCAGTTTGGTCAGGGCATCGACAGTAGCCGAAAGGGACTGATTGACCGCGGCAGTCGACTGCTGATTCTTCTTTGAGGAGGTCGCCACCGTCTCGATGGTCGCCATCACCTGCTTGCCATCGGCACTCAGACCATCGGCCTGACTGCTCAATTTATCGACCGCAGAGGAGATGGTGACGATCCCCTTGGAGATCGTCTCCATCGCATCAAGTGCGGTGTTGATCACCCGGCCGCCTTCGCCAAGCTTCTGCATGCCGTCCTTCATCGCGCTGATGGTCTGGTGCGACTCTTTCTCCACGTTCTTGACGATGGTCGAGATATCAATCGCCGAACGGGAACTGTTTTCGGCAAGCTTCCTCACCTCATCAGCCACCACCGCAAAACCCCGTCCGGCATCACCGGCCCTGGCGGCTTCTATCGCCGCGTTAAAGGCAAGCAGGTTGGTCTGCGAGGCGATCTCCTTGATGATATCGACAAAGCCGGAGATCTTTTCCAACTGACTGACCAGGCCATTGACCATTTCGTTGTTCTTCTCCATGGTGGCATTGATCTCGGCCAGTTTCTGCTCGGCATCCTTGCCGGCGACCTTGCCGGTCTCCGCCTCTTTAGCCAGATCAGTCGCGAGTTTGTTAGATTCGATGGAGAGTGCAACCATCTCCTCGGAACTGCGCAGCATCGTGGTAACGGTGGATATCGACTCATCGAGTTGCTTCACTGCCCCATCGATAATCACATTCATCTCGTCGACATTGCTGTTGGCCTGATCCATCTGCACCTGGGAGTCATTGACCAGCAGGTCGACCTCGCCTACCGCGGCGGCGATCAGTCGCTCCACCTCTTTTTCGGCGGTGACGTCGCTGATGTACTCCAGAGCGCCTTTGATATTGCCCTTGGCATCCTTGATCGGTGCGCCGATGTATTTGATCGGAATCGCCTTGCCCGCCGGACTGGCAGTCGTCTGATCATTGATCACCGAGTCGGTCTTCATCGCCCGGGTACAGGCGCATTTCTCGGTATGGCAGTGTTCGGTCCGAAAAAGGTTGAAGCACTTTTTACCGATTACCTCATCCGGCGTACTGCCGACCATTTTTGCTCCCGCCGGGTTCATGAAGGTGATAGTGAAATCGGTATCGATGCTGAGAATCGGCGTCGGGATGGTATTGAGGTTTTCAATCTTCTCGTCGGCCGCCTGCTTTTGCTTCATCTCCTCGGTAACATCGAGGACGTACTCCAGCGCCCCTTTGATATTGCCCTTGGCATCCTTGATCGGCGCACCGGTGTACTTGATCGGGATGATCACCCCCTCCTTGGGCCGGGCAATGGTCTGCTCGGTAATCACCGTGTCGGTCTTCATCGCCCGGCCGGTGGCGCATTTCTCGGTCCGACAGTGCGGGGTCTTGAACAGGTCGTAACACTTTTTGCCGACGACCTCGTCCGGAGTCATTCCCACCACTCCCGCCGCCGCCGGATTCATATAGGTGATGGTGAACTCCGTATCGACCGCCATGATCGGGGTGGGGATGGTGTTGAGATTCTCGATCTTCTCATCGGCCGCCTGCTTCTGCTTCATCTCCTCGGTGACATCAAGAACGTATTCCAAACCGCCCTTGATATTGCCTTTGGCATCCTTGATTGGTGA
>JAZBOD010000562.1:0-2873 GCA_036350955.1 Desulforhopalus sp.
ATCCAGGAGGCCTACGGCTCGATCGAGGAGCACGAGATCCAGATGCAGGACACCAACGATCAGCTGGAGTGCCAGCTGGAGGCCTATGGCCCCAGGAAACAATTCAACATCATGAAGAGAATATAGGCGAATGACTGCTCACTTACCGGTCCTTCAGGTCATCGTTCCACTGTTGGCGGCACCGCTCTGCCTTTTCCTGCGGATTCCCCGCCTGGTAGCCCTCTTCGCCATCCTGGTGAGTGCCGCCACCTTCCTGGTCAGCTGCGGCCTCCTCCAGCAGGTGCTGGCCCACGGTACCCTGGTCTACTCAATGGGCAACTGGCCGGCCCCCTGGGGAATCGAGTACCGCATCGATCTGCTCAACGTCTATCTCCTCCTCCTGGTTTCGGCGATCAGCACCGTGGTCCTGGTCGCCGCCCAGAGCAGCATCAGCCGCGAACTGCCGGAAAACCGCCACACCTTCTTCTACACCGCGTACCTGCTCTGCCTGACCGGCCTCCTCGGCATTCTGGCCACCGGCGACGCCTTCAACCTCTTTGTCTTTCTCGAGATCTCCGCACTCTCCTCCTACACCCTGATCGCCCTCGGCACCGACCGGCGCGCGCTGACCGCCTCCTACCAGTACCTGATCATGGGGACCATCGGCGCCACCTTCATCATCATCGGCGTCGGCCTGATGTACATGATGACCGGCACCCTGAACATGCACGACCTCTCCCAGCGCCTGCCGGAACTCTACAAATCACGGACCATCCTCAGCGCCTTCGGTTTCTTTATCGTCGGCGTCTGCTTAAAACTCGCCCTCTTTCCCCTGCACCTCTGGCTGCCCAACGCCTACGCCTTTGCCCCGTCGATTGCCACCACCTTCCTTGCCGCCACCGCCACCAAGGTTGCAGTCTATGTGCTGATCCGCTTTATCTTCAGCGTCTTCGGCTTCGAATTTGTCAACACCTCCCTGCCGCTTGGCACCATATTTCTGGTGCTCGGCCTTGCCGGCATCTTTGCCGCATCGATCTCGGCGATCTACCAACTCAACATCAAGCGACTCTTCGCCTATTCCAGTGTCGCCCAAATCGGCTATATGATCCTCGGCCTGGCGATCGGCACCCAGCTCGGTCTCACCGCCACCCTGCTGCATATTTTCAACCATGCCCTGATGAAGGGCGCCCTGTTCCTCGCCATCGGCGCGGTGGTCTACCGGATCGGCAGTGCCCAGCTCAACCATTTTGCCGGCCTGGGCAAGAGAATGCCCTGGACCATGGCGGCCATCGTCGGCGGTGGACTGAGTTTGATCGGCGTCCCGCTTACCGCCGGCTTTGTCAGCAAGTGGTATCTGGTGGTCGCCCTGCTCGAGAAAGGCTGGTGGCCGGTGGCGGTGCTGGTGCTGCTCAGCTCGCTGCTGGCGGTGATCTATGTCTGGCGGACCGTGGAATGGATCTATTTCACCCCGCCACGGATCATTACCGATGATATCCGGGAAGCCCCAGTTATTCAGCTGATCCCCATCTGGGTGCTGGTTCTGGCAAATATCTATTTTGGCGTTGACACCCGCCTGACAGTGGGTGTGAGCAAGTTAGCCGCCCAAAGCCTGTTTGGAGTGACTCCGTGATGCCGTTCTCGCCGGAAGTGATGCTGTTGTTGACTATCCTGGTGCCGGCCGGCGCCGTATTGGGGATCCTTGCCGCCGACCGCTCGCCTAATGTGCGGGAGGGGGTGACCATCGTCGCCAGCCTGATCCTCATCGCCCTGGTGACCAGCCTCTACAATCTGCTGAGCAGCGGAGCAGTCGTCGAACTGCCCGGACCGGAGCTGTTTCCCGGCCTTTCCTTGAGTTTTTCGATTGAGCCCCTCGGCATGCTCTTTTCCCTGGCTGCCGGCTATCTCTGGTTGGTCACCACGGTTTACGCCATCGGCTATATGCGCGGCCACGAAGAGGAGAACCAGACCCGCTTCTACGCCTGCTTTGCGGTGGCCATCTCCTCGGTGATGGGGATTGCCTATGCCGACAACCTCTTCACCCTGTTTATCTTCTACGAAGTGCTCACCCTCTCCACCTACCCCTTGGTGACCCATGCCGGCACCGCCAAGGCCAAACAGGGCGGCCGGGTCTACCTCGGCGTCCTGCTGACCACCTCGATCCTCTTTCTCCTCCTGGCCATCGTTGGCACCTGGTTCAGCGCCGGGACCCTTGACTTCGTTGCCGGGGGGATTTTCCCGGCCGAGGTGCCAACGGGGGTGACCGGTACCCTGCTGGTGCTGTTCATTTTCGGCATCGGTAAGGCGGCAATCATGCCTTTTCATCGCTGGCTGCCGGCGGCGATGGTCGCCCCCACTCCGGTCAGCGCCCTGCTCCATGCGGTGGCGGTGGTCAAAGCCGGGGTATTTACGGTAATGAAGGTCTGTGTCTACATCTTTGGGCTTGACCTGCTCAACCGCCTGCCAACCACCGAGGTGATGCTCTACCTTGCCGGTACTACGGTAATTCTTGCCTCAATTGTGGCCATGCGACAGGACAACCTAAAAGCACGGCTGGCCTATTCGACTGTCAGCCAGCTCGGCTATATCACCATTGGCGCCCTGCTTGCCACCAGCGCCGGAGTCATTGGTGGATCAATGCATATTGCCATGCACGCCTTTGGCAAGATCACCCTGTTCTTCTGTGCCGGAGCAATCATGGTGGCCGCACATAAAACCGAAATCAGCCAACTGCGGGGAATCGGCTGGCAAATGCCGATTACGATGATCGCCTTTTTTATCGGCAGCCTGAGTATTATCGGCTTGCCGCCAACCGGCGGTACCTGGGGAAAATGGTTTTTAATGATGGGGGCCCTTGATGCGGGAAAGTGGCCTATTATGGCGGCACTGATGCTCAG
>JAZBOD010000563.1:0-4867 GCA_036350955.1 Desulforhopalus sp.
ATATTCAAGCGAAAACGGTTGGTCCAGATGGTGTCATTGTCAACGTCCCGGCCAAAAACCGTGTCGGCATTGTACAGATCGAGCCGGGAGCGAAAATCGCCGAACAGCTTGAAGCGGGCAGCGAGATCCCAATCATCGGCGCGATAGTCGAGATCCGCCAGATCGTCATCGAGCTGTTCCACGTTCTGATCAAGCGTACCGACATTCTGGTCAAGCGCCTGGACATTCTCTGCCAAGGCCTTGTTCTGCTCGGCCTGGGCGGCCATTGCCGCCCGCAACTCATCAAGTTGCCTGGCGAGTTCAGCAATTTTCTTTTCCAGATCAACCACATCACCACCACTCCCCCCGGCAAGACCTGCGGTCGGTAGAGCAAGCATTCCGGCCAAGGCCAGAACGGACAATTTTTTCACCATAGATTCCTCCTCGAGTTGATGATTGTATCGCTGTAGGCCCACTGCCTGCGCCCCCATCCAGATTGAAACTTCATAATTTAAGAATATATTAACATGCCGCTAATCTGACCTACCACACAGTTCCATTACCTGTCAAGGCTGCCGGAAGGAACAACCATAATTTTCTCTCTGCCCGACCGGTAGCAGGCAGAGTTGGCCAACGCCATACCCTGAATTTTGTTGGGCATAGGCGTTTGGAAAATATCTGGTCGTCTTCGGTACCAAACGCCAATCGCTACCCTGCCCAATGCCGACCTCCCTCGGGGCTCTGTAACAGCGGAACAGATTGCTATTGACGAAAAGGGAGCCAGTGACGAATATGCAGGGTGCATATTCACAAAACATCATCCGATCCCACCCGAAGCGCCACCAGCGACCAGGCACCCGCCCGGCCGTAACCGATGATTCACCACCAAATGAGAAGGAGTTTGACCATGCCCCGCCAAGCGATCTCCACCGACCAGGCCCCGGCCGCCATTGGCCCCTACTCCCAGGCGGTTGCCACCGACAGCCTGGTGTTTATCTCCGGACAGCTGCCGATTGACCCTGCCACCGGGAAAATGGTTACCGGAACCATTGCCGAGCAGACTCGGCAAATCCTCAAAAATGCCGCAGCCATCGCCAGAGAAGCGGGTAGCGGGTTGGAGCAGGCGGTGAAAACCACCATTTTCCTGACTGATCTCGGTAATTTTCAGGAGGTAAATAGTGCCTACGCCGAACATTTCCCGGCTCCCCCACCGGTCAGGTCGACCATCCAGGTGGCCGGCCTGCCCCTCGGGTCACCAATTGAAATCGAGTTGATTCTCGCCCGGTAACCCCCCGCGCAAGGAGAGCGCCATGCACTTTACCGTCAAGGACATTCTGGCGATGGAGGTTACCCTCGCCCTCGGTTGTACCGAACCGGTCGCCGTCGCCCTGGCTGCGGCGGCTGCTGCCACGCTGCTCCCGGGGGACAGGGAATTTGACACCATAGAGGTATGGGTCGACCCAAACATCTACAAGAACGCCATGGCAGTGACCATTCCCGGAACCGATGGCCTGCACGGTGTCGATACCGCCGCCGCCCTTGGTGCCTGTGGCGGTGACCCGACTCGCGGTCTTGAAGTGCTGGAGAGCATCAACCGGCAGACCATCGCCCAGGCCAGCCGGCTGCTCAACACCAATCGGGTACAGGTCCATCTCCGTGAAGAGTCTGGACTCTACGTCCGGACCCGTCTGGTGCACGGCAAGGAGAGTGCTGAGGCACTGATTGTCGATATGCACAACAATATCGTCAGTCTCAAACACAACGGCGAGGAAATTCTTACCTCACCGCTGCTGGCAAAAGGCACCGGCAAAGGCGGCCAGCGGAGCATGGCTGATCTCGAGGAGTGGCTCCGCGAAAAGAGCCTGGAGGATTTGCTCGAGTTGGTCGCCGATCTCGATGAGGAGGATCTGGACTTTCTCGAGGTGGGGGTAAACCACAATCTGGCACTGGCGGAATATGGCCTGAAACACGGCAGCGGGCTGGGGATCGGCAAGGCAATCGACCGGTTGATCAAGCAGAAACTGCTGGTACGGGATATGACCACCTCAGCCCGCCTGCTCACCTCGGCGGCGGCCGATGCCCGAATGGGCGGGGCCAAGCTTCCGGCAATGAGTTCTGCCGGCAGCGGCAACCATGGCCTGACCGCAATTCTGCCGATCTGGGCGATCAAGGACTTTATCGCCCATGATCGGGATACCCTGCTCCGGGCGATTGGCCTCAGCCACATTATCACCGCCTATGTCAAGGCGCATACCGGACGACTGTCAGCGGTCTGCGGCTGTTCGGTGGCCGCCGGTGCCGGCGCAACCGCCGGGATCACCTATCTGGTCGGCGGCGACGTCCACCATATGGAAGGGGCGATCAAAAACATCCTCGAAGATCTGGCCGGAGTGATCTGTGACGGGGCCAAAGCCGGTTGCGCGATCAAACTCAACACCGCCGCCGGAGCCGCGGTTCAGGCAGCGCTGTTCTCCCTGCACGGGGTCGAGGTCAAAGAGAGCGACGGGATCATTGGCCACTCCACCCGGCAGACCGTGCAGAATATGGGCGCCCTCAGCCATACCGGGATGGCTCAGGCTGATCAGACCATCCTGAAAATCATGCGTGACAAGCAGCTGCGCAAAAGCTCCGAAAAGCAGCAGGGCGAGGGCGAACAGGGCTGAGCCGCCGACCACAGAGCATACCGATCAGGGCGCCCCTCAACCTTTTCCCTGACACCAGGAATAGGCGTTGCGAAACATCTGCAGCCAGGGAGAAACCGGCAGACCCTTCAGCTCTTCCGGCAGATAGTGGGCCTGCCAGGGAAGAAAAGCCCGTTCCGGGTGGGGCATCAGCGCCAGGTGCCGGCCATCAGCGGAGCAGAGTCCGGCAATGCCGGCCACTGAACCGTTAGGGTTAAAGGGATACTGTTCGGTGGCCTGGCCCTCGTCATCAACATAACGCATCGGGATCTGACCCGACTCGGCCACTGCGGCAAGGAGATCCGGATCGGCAAAGTGCAGCCGGCCCTCGCCGTGGTCGACGTGAATCCCAAAAACCAGGCCATCCATGCCTTGAAGCATCATCGCCCGGCTCTTCTCCACCCGAACCGTGGTCCAGCGAGACTCAAAGCGGCCGGAGAGATTGTGGAGAAAGCGCGGCTGCACCGCGGGCGCCAGGCCAGGCCCGGGGACCCAGCCGAGCAGGGCAAAGAGCTGGCAGCCATTACAGATCCCCAGGGTAAAGGTATCCGGACGCTGGTAAAACTCGGCAAACATCTGTTGCAGACGAGGGTTGAAGAGGATGGTCGCCGCCCAGCCTTTAGCCGATTCCGGCACATCGGCGTAAGAAAAACCGCCGACTGCCGCCAGTCCACGAAAGCCGTGCAGATCGATTCTGCCGTCGAGCAGGTCACTCATCGACACATCCCAGGGGGCAAAACCGGCGGCATAGAAGGCGGCGGCCATCTCCCGGTCGGAATTGGAACCCTCGTCACGGAGAATCGCCACCTTAGGCTTGTCCAGCGCCGCAAGCAGTTCAGGCGGGGTGGGCTCGGGGGTGAAGCCGAGCCGGTATACCGGGCCGCGACGATCAAAGTTTATCGCCTTTTCCGCTTCGGCACAGGCCGGGTCGATCTGCAGCCTTTCAAGCTGGTAACTGGTCTCCTCCCACCAGTCGCGGAGCAGCAGCATCGATTCGTCAAGAACCCGGACCCCGTTACAGGTCACCCGGACCTGCGGGGTTTTCGTAGATGTGCCGACATACCGGCAGGGTACTTTGGCCGCCTGCAACACCCGCTCGACTTCGGTGCGGTTTTCCGGCCGGCATTCGACAACCAGGCCAAGTTCCTCGCTAAAGAGCATCTTCAGGGGGTCTGTCTCGCCCTCCAGGGTAATTTCCAGGCCACAATTGCCGCTGAAGGCCATCTCCAGCAAAGTGGTAATCAGCCCGCCATCGCTGCGGTCGTGCCCGGCCAAGAGCAGGCCGCGGTCGATCAGCTCCTGCATTGCGACAAAGGCGCGCCGCACCAGCGCACCGTCTTCGACGTCAGGGCTCTCCTGCCCGATGCGGCCAAGCACCTGAGCAAGGGCGCTGCCCCCCAGCCGGTTGCGTCCACCACCGAGATCGATGTAGAAGAGCGGAAAGCCCTGCCCTTTGAGATCCGCGGTGATGGTCCGGGTAATGTCGGCCACTGCGGCATAGGCGGAGATCACCAGTTGCCGGGGGGACTTGACCGTCTCCCCATCGACCATGGTGGCCATCGACAGGCTGTCCTTGCCGCCGTCCACCGCCATCCCCACCTCGATCATCAGATCGCGCATCGCCCGGGCGGCATCGTAGAGAGCCGCCCCTTCCCCGGGAAGCTTCGGTGCCCACATCCAGTTGGCCGAACATTTGATCTGCTGCGGATCGGCAATCCGGGCAAAGACCAGATTGGTCAAGGCCTCGCCCACCGCCATTCTCGCTCCCGCTGCGGGGCTGACCAGCATCTTGATCGACTGTTCACCAATGGCGGTGGCAATGCCGGTCAGCCCCAGATGGCTCTGCGCCACCACCGCGACATCGCCGACCGTCAACTGCAACGGGCCGCAGCACTGCTGGCGGGCGACCAGACCGGTCACCGCCCGGTCGACCTTACTGGTCAGAAAACGTTTCGATCCGACGGAAACCAGGCGCAGCACATCGTGCAGGGCTGCGGCAACCGTCAACCCGGCCGGGATGGTCAGCGGCCCCTCGGCCAGTGGCCGGCGCTGGTCGGCAAAGGTTTTCTGGGGAATTTCGCCGAGGAGGGTCGGCAGGTCGATATCCACCGGGCGTGAATCGTCCCAGGCATCGTGCAGGACAAAGCGCAGATCGCCGGTCACTTCGCCGAGCACCTCGCAGGCCACCTTCTCCCGGAGACAGATCG
>JAZBOD010000564.1:0-9372 GCA_036350955.1 Desulforhopalus sp.
TGCACAGTCTGCACATGGATATTACCTTTTCAGGAACCGGTTGGGTGGTCGGCCAGCGGCCACCACCGGGCACAGAAGTGCAGAGCGGCGACAGCTGCCACCTGCTTCTGGAAAAGACGGAAAACCTCGAGTTGGAAAAGCTCTCGGAAAGACCGGTTGAGTAGGCACCGCCCAGCGGTGCTTTGGTTCGTTTCGGTAATCTTGTCATATAAATTGAGCGTGGTCATGTCCCCTGCCTTGCCCGAGAAAACCTTGCCTGCCCTGATGCGGGGTGTCGACTACCGCCTGGTCACTGCTTCACCCGGAGAGGGGCTCGCCAAGATCTGCCCCACGGCGGTGAGCGTCGATTCCCGGCAGGTTTGCCGTGGGGTGCTGTTTATCGCTCTCCGGGGCAGCACCTGCGATGGCCATGACTATATTGCCGCCGCCGTCACCAGCGGCTGTCAGGCGATTATCTGTGAGAGGGGCAGGCTCACAGCCGCCGAGGCGTCAAGCCTGGCGGTGCCGGTGCTCGAGGTAGCGGACAGCAGTGCGGCCTATGCGCTGATCTCCGCCAACTATTTTGGCCGGCCAGCCGAGCAGCTGTGCTGTGTCGCGGTAACCGGCACCAACGGTAAAACGACGGTCACCTATCTGCTCGAACAGATTCTCCGTCACTGTGGTCGCCGAGTCGGGGTTATCGGCACGGTTGAGAGCAGGTTCCTCGCTCGGGATGGCCAGGAAGTACGTCGCCCGGCCCGTTTCACCACCCCCGAAGCCTTTGAACTTCAGGGTACTCTCCGGGAAATGGCCGATCATCAGGTCGAATTCGTGGTGATGGAAGTCTCTTCGCACGCGCTTGCCCAGAAGAGAATCGGTGGCATAGCCTTTGAAGCCGCGGCCTTTACCAATCTCTCCCGCGATCACCTTGACTATCATCAGGACATGGCTGAATATTTTCAGGCCAAAGCCCTTCTTTTTGCCGAACACCTCACGACGACAGGGGTGGCGGTACTGCCCCAACTCCCCGGTGAAAAGGAGAGCGCCCGTTGGCTGTCCCAACTCCACGCGATCTGCCAGGAGAGGCGGTGCATTACCTGGGGGGCAGCGCCAGGGGCCGATATCCACCTGCTGGGATTTGCCGCCAGACTCGATCAAACCGAACTGAGCGTAGATCTGCCCTCAGGTCAGCGGAGTCTGGTATCACCACTGATTGGGCGCTTCAATATCGACAACCTGCTCTGTGCCATCGGCCTTGGTCTGGCCCTTGACCTGGAGGAAGAGAGAATCCTTCCCGCCCTGGCCACCGCCTCGGGTGCCCCAGGGCGTCTTGAGAGGGTGAGGACGCCGCTCTCCGGGCAGCCCGGGGAGCCGGTGGTGCTGGTCGATTACGCCCATACCCCTGATGCCCTGGAAAAGGTGCTGCACACTTTGCAGGCCCTGCCCCATCGTCGACTCTATACCGTCTTTGGCTGTGGCGGCAACCGTGACCGCGGCAAGCGGCCGTTGATGGGAGAGCTGGCCGCCGGCTGCAGTGATGTGGCCATCATTACCGATGATAACCCGCGTAACGAGGATCCCGACGGGATTGTCGCCGAGATTCTTCCCGGCTGCCTCGCTGCCGGGATGGCCGTGCGAGAACTCGCCTGGCTCGCTCACCTGCCGGACGGCCAAAGAGGCTGCATGGTCATCCGTGACCGCCGGCAGGCAATTACTGCGGCGATTAGGGCCGCTGGTGAAAATGATCTGGTGCTGATTGCCGGCAAGGGTCATGAACCGTATCAGTTGAGTGCCACCGGCAAACGATTTTTTGATGACCGGCGGGTGGCGGCCGGAGTGCTCCTCGGCTGGACTGCCGCCCAGGTTGCCGAAGCGACGGGCGGAACCCTGTACCGCGCCGCTGGACAACCCCGTCTGCTTGGTCCGGTCTCAACCGACAGCCGGCACCCCTGCAGTGGGGGAATATTCGTTGCTCTGCGCGGTGACAGCCATGACGGTCATGACTATCTCGGCCAGGCGGTTGCCGGTGGTGCCGCCTGTCTGGTTGTCGACCATCTGGTCGATCTGCCCGACGGGGCGGCGGTAAACCAGGTGCAGGTTGCCGATACCCTTCAGGCCCTGGGGGATCTCGCCGCCTATCGCCGGCGTCTGCTGGCAAAGGCCACCCAGCAGGTGCTGGTGGCGATCACCGGCAGCTGCGGCAAGACTACGGTCAAGGAGATGACCGCGGCAATCCTCATGCGGCAGTGGCCGGAAGGGCCCGACCATCCTCCCGGAACCGTCTTGAAAACCCAAGGGAATTTTAATAATCTTATCGGCCTGCCGCTGTCTCTGCTCCCGCTTGATCTTCACCATCGCGCGGCGGTGATGGAGATGGGCATGAATCGTGCCGGTGAGTTGCGGCGGCTGGCGGCAATTGCCGATCCCGATATCTGCTGTATAACCAACATTCATCCCGCCCACCTGGTCGATCTGCAGACCATCGAAGGGGTTGCCCGGGCTAAAGAAGAGCTGTTTGCCGGGAGCGGCCCGGCGGCGACCCTGGTGATCAATCGAGACAACCCTCAGGCTGCCGCCCTGGCGGGGAGGTATCGGCAGAAACAGATCAGCTTCAGTCTTACCGGTGACGGCTGTGACCCTCCAGCCGATTTCTGGGCATCCGAGGTGCATTTTCTGCCGGAGGGAGAGATCTCCTTCACCCTCCATTGCCAAGAGCAGAGCGGCATGGTTCATCTCCATACCGCAGGTGAACACAATGTTGCCAATGCCCTGGCGGCAGCGGCGATTGCCACCGCGGCCGGTGCCGGCTTTACCGAGGTTATTGCCGGTCTGGAAGATTTTCGTCCTGCCGACAAGCGAATGGTGATTGAGGCCGGGGCGGCCGGGCTGGTGATTATCAATGATACCTATAACGCCAACCCGGGGTCGATGGCCATGGGGCTGAAAACCCTTAAACAGCTTGCCGAGGGGCGGACCGCCGTGGCCCTGATCGGGGATATGCTTGAGCTGGGTGACACTTCGGTGGCTGCCCATCGGCAGATCGGCAGGTTGGCCGCCGAACTGGGGATCGATTATCTCGGGGTAGCCGGAGAGTTCCGTGACCAGGTGGTCGAAGCCGCCGTTGACGCCGGCTTTCCCTCAGCAAACGCCCGCTCCCTGGCGGACAAGGAGTTGGCGGTGGAATGGATAGAACAGCTGGTGGCCGAAAAAAATCTTGGCCGAGACGACCTCGTTCTGGTAAAGGCCTCCCGAGGTCTGCGCTTTGAAACGATTGTCGCCCAGCTGATCGAACTGAATTCACGCGGCTAGGGCAGTGGGACGTAACTCGAGCATTGGGTAGAAAAATATGCTGTATCACCTCCTCTTTCCCCTGCACACTTCACTGAGTGCCTTAAACGTCTTTCGCTATATTACCTTTCGCTCGATTTTTGGTGCGTTGACTGCCTTTTTGATTGTGGTGATTCTCGGCCAGCTGTTTATCCGGCTGATGCGCCGCTACCAGATCGGCCAGGTGGTGCGTGATGACGGCCCGGAAACCCACCTGGCCAAACAGGGTGTGCCGACCATGGGCGGGCTGCTGATTCTTGCGGCGATCGCTTTGGCGACCCTGCTCTGGGCCCGTCTCGATATCCCCCTGGTATGGCTGGTACTCTTTGTCACCCTCTTCTACGGGGCGATCGGCGCCATTGACGACTGGCGAAAAATCAGCCGGAAAAACTCGAGAGGGCTTAGCGCCCGCTGGAAACTGCTGCTGCAGGTTGCCGGTGCTCTGGTGGTCGGGCTGTTTATCTTTTTACACCCAGGCTTTGACGGTCATCTCAGTCTGCCCTTCGTCAAGAATCTTCAGCCAGACCTCGGCTGGTTTTACGTGGTTTTCGCGGTTTTGGTGATCGTCGGCTCCTCAAATGCGGTGAACCTCACCGATGGTCTCGATGGACTGGCCACCGGTCCGACGGTGGTCACCGCCGCGGTCTATCTGGTCTTCTCTTATCTTGCCGGACACATTGTTCTCGCCGATTATCTGCAGATTCCCTACGTTGCCGGCAGTGGTGAACTGGCAATTTTCTGTGGGGCAATCTTTGGCGCCTGTCTGGGGTTTTTGTGGTTTAATGCCTATCCCGCCCAGATATTTATGGGTGACGTCGGCTCCCTTGCTCTGGGTGGGGCACTCGGTACCGTCGCGATCATCATCAAACAGGAATTCCTCCTGGCAATTGTCGGCGGAATTTTTGTTATGGAAGCGCTGTCGGTGATCCTTCAGGTCGGCTATTTTAAACTGACCAACGGGAAAAGGATCTTTTTGATGGCGCCATTTCACCACCACTTCGAGAAAAAAGGCTGGCACGAACCAAAGGTTGTGGTCCGCTTCTGGATCGTGTCGATTATTCTCGGCCTTCTGGCCATTGCCACCCTGAAACTGCGATGATGGGTGAACGCATCGAAATAACAAGGCAAAGCAGGGTTGCCGTGCTCGGCCTGGGGGTCTCCGGCCGGGCGGCGGTTGACTATGCCCTTTTTTGCGGGGCAGAGGTGCTGATCTCCGACAGCCGGTCAGAAAAGCAGTTGTCCAGCGAGGAGAAAGTGCTCCTCAGCCTGCCTCGGGTGAAGTGGGAGGCCGGCGGCCATTCTCACCAATTTCTCGCCGGGGCCAACCTGGTTCTGCTCAGTCCCGGTGTTGACCCCGAGTTGCCGCTGCTCGCCGATCTCCGCCGACAGGGGGTACCGGTAGTCGGCGAGCTGGCGGTGGTGGCCGGCCACATTCCGGTTCCGTTGATTGCCGTGAGCGGTACCAACGGCAAAACCACAGTCACTACACTGGTTGGCGAACTCCTTGCCGAGGCGGGCAAAAAGGTTTTTGTCGGCGGGAATATAGGTACTCCGCTCTACGACTATCTGCGCGCCCCTGCGGGGTATGAATTTGTTGTTGCCGAGCTGTCGAGTTTCCAGCTCCAGTCCGCCGGGGCCTTTGCCCCCGACATTGCCGTGCTGCTCAATATCACCCCTGACCATCTTGACCGGCATCATGATTTTGCCGCCTACCGTGCCGCCAAGATGCAGCTGTTCGCCAACCGCTCCAGCGGTGCCCCGGCCATACTCAACGGCGACGACCCGGTCTGCCGGGACATTGCCGCAGGCCTTGGCCACGGCTGCCTGCTCTTTGGCCGCGGCGCTGACTGTGCGGCACGGCCTGAAGATGAAGGGGTCACCCTCTTATGGCAAGGTGACCAGGAACGGTATCATCTGCAAGGAACGCCACTGGCCCTCGGGATGGGACCGCTGAATGCCGCGGCGGCAATTCTTGCCGGCCGCTGCGCCGGCTGCCGTCCCCAGGAGATCCAGGCCGCCCTGCGACGCTTCCGGCCCCTGGCCCATCGCCTGGAGCTGGTTGCCGAAGTCGACGGGGTCACCTTCTACGATGATTCCAAGGCGACCAACACCGGGGCGGTGGTTGCCGCCCTTACTCATTTTGCCGCACCGGTGGTGCTCATCGCTGGTGGGCGAGATAAAGGCGACGACTACCGCCTCCTGCGTCCGGCGGTAGCTGGCAGGGTCAAGAAGGTGGTACTGCTTGGTGAGGCAGCCGGCCTGCTGGAAGAAGCTCTGGCCGATGTTGTCGCCTGTGTGCGGGCAGAGTCGATGGCTGAGGCGGTGAGTCTGGCTGCCGCCGCCGCCGGTGGAGCCGGGGTGGTGCTGCTCGCACCGGCCTGTGCCAGCTTTGATATGTTCAGGAGTTATGGCCATCGCGGTGAGGAGTTCCGTCGAGCGGTCCTCGCTCTTGCCGCCGGAGGCTGTCGCCTCCGGAAGGCGGCAGGGTGATCAGCGCAGACCGGAGACATATCCGGCTGTTGTTGACCGGAGGCGGGACCGGAGGGCATCTCTTTCCGGCAGTGGCGACAGCCGAAGAGCTGCAGAACCGGCATCCGGGGAGCGAGGTGCTCTTTGTCGGTCCCCGCCGCAAGGTTGACAGCGGTACTCTTGCCGCCTATGGTTTTCCCTGTGAAACCATCTCCTCATACGGTTTGAAAGGGAAAAATCCACGGGAACTGGCCAGGGCCCTGCTTGCCCTGCCGGTCGGTTACTGGCAGGCATTGCGGATTATTCGCCGTTTTCGCCCGGATCTGGTCTTTGCCGTGGGTGGATATGTCACCGGCCCGGTGGCGGCAGCAGCGAGAAGTAGAGGGGTGCCGGTGGTGATTCATGAACAGAACGCCATTCCCGGCCTGGCCAATCGTCTCCTCGGCCGGCTGGCCAGGCGGGTATGTCTGTCGCTTCCCGGCAGTGGCGCGGCCTTTAACCCGCAGAAAACCGTGCTCACCGGCAATCCGGTCCGTCGGGAGATCCTCGCTCTTGGTCAGCACCACGCTGCCAGGCCGGGGAATGGCCGGAAAACCGTGCTGGTTCTTGGCGGTAGTCAAGGCGCCCATGCGGTGAACCGGCTGGCCGGCCAAGCGCTGAAGAGTATTGCCGGAGGCGGTAGAGAAGATCTCCAGGTCATCCACCAGACCGGGGAAAGCGACGTGGCGGCGGTGGCAAAGCACTACGCCGATTGTGCTGTCAAGGCCCGGGTTGAGCCGTTTTTTCGGGATATGGCGGAGATTTACCGCCAGGCCGATCTTCTCGTCTCCCGGGCCGGGGCAACCACGCTGGCAGAAGCTGCCGTTGCGGGTATCCCGGCACTGCTCATCCCCTATCCCTTTGCCGCCGATAACCATCAGGAAAAAAATGCCGCGCACTATGTTGCCGGTGGCGGTGCCCGGCAGTTCAGGGAAGCGGAGCTGACCCCGGAACTGCTGGCGGAAAACATTGCCGGGCTCTTTGCCGATCCGGCCGCTTTGGCGGCGATGGCCAGGGCCATGGCCAGGCTGGCAATCCCCGATGCGGCACAGCGGATCGTCGCCTGCTGCCTCGAAGTGATGGAGACAACGCGCTGATGTACAGAAGAACCAGGCATATCCACTTCGTCGGTATTGGCGGGATCGGCATGAGCGGGATCGCCGAACTCCTGCTCAATCTGGGTTACCAGGTTTCCGGCTCTGATGTCCAGCTCTCCTCGACCACCGATAAACTCGAGCGGTTAGGGGCGAAGATCTTTCAGGGACACCGGGCCGAATGGATCAAAGGGGCCGATGTGGTGGTTACCTCCTCGGCGATCTCCACCGCCAACCCGGAGGTGGTCAGCGCCGTGGATCAGGGCATCCCGGTGATCATGCGCGCGGAAATGCTTGCCGAACTGATGCGTCTGAAAAAGTACGGCATCGCCATTGCCGGCAGCCACGGCAAAACCTCCACCACCTCGATGGTCAGCTGGCTGCTGGCCAGCGCCGGGCTCGATCCGACCATGGTGATAGGCGGCAAGGTAGATGCTCTCGGCGGCAATGCCAAACTGGGCCAGGGGGAGTTTCTGGTGGCCGAGGCCGACGAGAGTGACGGGTCGTTTCTCAAGCTCTCCCCGGTGCTCGAGGTGATCACCAACATCGACCTCGAACATCTCGACTACTACCGTGACCTGGAGCACATCAAAGCGACTTTCCTGCAGTTTATCGAAAAAATCCCCTTTTATGGGGCGGTGATAGTCTGCCTCGACGACGACAATATTGCCGATCTGCTCCCGGCGATCCGCAAGCGGACGGTGACCTATGGCCTGACCGCCCAGGCCGATGTCTACGGCGACCGGATAACCTGGGAGGATGGCCGGGTGCACTTCACCGTGTTCCGTGCCGGTGAAGAACTCGGCCGGGTCGATATTGCCCCGCCGGGGGTGCATAATGTCTATAATGCCCTGGCGGTGGTCTGTGTCGGCCTTGAACTGGAGCTGCCCTTTGCCACCATCACGGCCGGACTGCAGAGTTTTGCCGGGGTGCAGCGGCGAATGGAGAAGAAGGGTGAGATCGGCGGTATCACGGTAATTGATGACTATGGTCATCACCCCACCGAGATCCGCGCTACCCTGGCGGCAATCAAGCTCGCCTGGCCGCAGAACCGGTTGATAGTCCTCTTCCAGCCCCATCGCTACAGCCGGACCCAGGCGCTGTTCAAAGAGTTTCAAACCTGTTTTCACCGAGCCGACCTGCTGGTGATGACCGAGATCTATGCCGCCAGTGAAGAACCGATTCCCGGTATCGACGGCGCAGTTCTGCTCGAAGCCGCCAGAAAACACGGCCACCGCCATACCTGCTATATTCCCGAGGTGACAGATATCGCTCGTGAACTGCTCCCGCAGCTCGAAGAAGGCGATCTGGTACTGACCCTTGGCGCCGGGAATATTGTCCGGGTCGGCGAAGAGCTGCTCGGCCTGCTCAAAGAGGCCAGAGGGTAAGGGTATGGATGGGCCGCTGAAAAATAGGCTGGCCTCGCTGCTGGTCACCCCGGTGCTCTGGGACTGTCGCCTCGCCCCCTTTACCTCCTTTGCCATTGGCGGCCCGGCGGAGGCTCTGGCCCGGGTCGATCAGCGCAGCGAACTGCAGCCGTTGCTCGGGTTTCTGGCCGAGGAGAAAATTCCCTGGCGGATTATCGGTCGAGGCAGCAATCTGCTGGTGCGCGACGAAGGTTTTGCCGGGGTGGTCCTCCTTCTTGGCAGAGAGTTTAAGGAGATAACCCGGCCTGAAGGGATATCCTCTACAACCGGAGTCATTGCCGGAGGCGGGGTGAGTCTTCGGCGGCTGGCCTTGTCGTGTTCTGATTTCGGCCTGGCCGGTCTGGAGTTTGCTGCCGGCATTCCGGGAACCGTGGCCGGCGGGGTGGTGATGAACGCCGGTGCCTGGGGTGAGGATATGGCGGGAGTGGTGCAGGCGCTTACCCTGATTGGCGCCGATGGTGCCTGCCGCTTGACTGCGGCTGCCGGAGAACTCGATTTCGCCTACCGCTCCTGGCCGGGTTTTGCCGGGTATAGCGGCAGGGCGGTGATTGCTGAAGTCGAACTGGCTCTTCGCCCTGACAGAGCTGAGGCGATCACTGCGCGAAGCCGGGTTCTCGCGGAAAAGCGGGAACGCTCTCAGCCTCGAGCCCGGGGAAGTGCCGGGTCCTTTTTTAAAAACCCGCCCGGAGAGAGCGCTGGCAGACTGATCGAAGCGTGCGGTCTCAAGGGCTTGAAGGTCGGCGGAGCGATGGTCAGCGAGCGGCATGGTAATTTTTTGGTCAATACCGGCCAGGCAACGGCCGGAGAGGTTCTCACTCTGATGAAAATCGTCCAGGAGAAGGTGAAAAACGACCAGGGTATCCTTCTTGAGCCGGAGGTGCATTTTCTATGAAGGTTCAGGCAATGCTGGCGGCGTTAAGTAAAAAAATCTCGCTGCGATCAGCGAAAAAAAAGGGGGCGAAGCACGGCTACCTCTGTCGGGAGTACCGCCAGCCGGTAACCGGCCAGGGCAAACCCCGTTCTGACTGGCGCAGAAA